>JABDDX010000027.1 GCA_013287375.1 Bacteroidota bacterium
GTATGCTTCGCCTTCGTAATCTGAGGAATAACCTGCTGCTATTAACGCGGCTACTTTTTTCTCTTCTTCAACTTTCCAATTTACAAAACCTTCAATTTCAGGGTGGTCTAAATCCAGGCAAACCATTTTAGCTGCGCGACGGGTAGTTCCGCCTGATTTGATAGCTCCAGCTGCCCTGTCGCCTATTTTAAGGAATGACATTAAGCCTGATGAGTAGCCACCACCTGAAAGTTTTTCACTCTCTCCGCGAATTTTAGAGAAGTTAGTGCCCACTCCTGAGCCATATTTAAAAATGCGCGCTTCACGAACCCATAGATCCATGATACCGCCTTCGTTCACTAAGTCATCATCCACAGATAAAATAAAACAAGCGTGTGGCTGCGGGCGCTCGTAGGCGGAGGTTGATTTACTTAGTTTCTCCGTAATAGGATCTACATAATAATGTCCCTGCGGTTTGCCGGTAATGCCATAAGAGCTATGCAAACCCGTATTGAACCATTGTGGCGAGTTTGGCGCTGCCAACTGACCGGTTATGGTGTATACTATCTCGTCATAAAATATGTCGGCGTCTTTTTGCGATGCGAAGTAGCCATAGCGTGAGCCCCAGTCCTTCCAGCAATTGGCCATGCGGTGGGCTACTTGTTTGATGCTATTTTCTGATCCTGTTGTGCCATCGGCCATCGGCACCATAGCTTTGCGGAAGTATTTTTGAGCAAGGATATCGGTAGCTACCTGCGACCATGCAGCGGGTACCTCAACATTATTCATTTCGAACACCGCATCACCCGATGGGTTGCGGATCACCGACGAGCGTTTCTCATATTTAAACAAGTCAAACACGTTTACTCCATCTTTGGTGAAGTATCTATCAACCTTTAATCCTTTTCCGCCAGTGCCTGGTGTTTTCTTTGATATTTTGCTGCCCATTTTCGTATTGAATTATAGTGAGTTGACCAGCTAAAAAGATTTTAGAGGCCGTTACTCAAAGCTATTATTCTCAAAAGCAGAATTCTATTTTGAGTTTTCAACACCTTGTGGGTAAAGTACCCTGATTTCATATTCAGTTTTGCAGAATGCTTGTTTACAGGAATTTAACCCTGTTGATAACTTAAATTAACACGTTTTTTGGGTGGTTTTTAGTTACAGACAAATGCTGATTTCTTATCTCTGGTATCGCTGCCCTAAGCGTCACTTTTCTTTTTCCGCAAAAGAAAAGTAACCAAAAGAAAACTCCCGGCTGCGCCTGCTTCTTTGAATGTTAGTGCTATTACTTCTGGTGTGGTTGCCGAACCAGACGATGCCGGTTTTTGCGATTAACGGTGGGGTTGTGCTTTTGGCTAATGTTGAAGAAACAGTCTCAGTGAACGTCATTGCTGTGAGGAGGAACGACGTGGCAATCTCGCAGTCGTACATTTTCGCTTTATATACTACGAGATTGCCGCGCTTCGCTTGCAATGACATGGTAGGGAATTAGAAATTGCCTTATAATATAAGTTGGTTATTAAGATGAAGTAAATTATCTATCTTTAAATTTAATATTATCGATAATGAAATTTATAACTGATTATTGGGCACAATTAACTGTAATAATTGGTTCTATTGGATTTGTTCTCAAAACGATAGTTGAGTCATACAATAAAAAAAAGGAAATTCGCTTTTCAAGGTTACATGAAAATAAAATACTGGAAATTAAAAACTACTATAAAAGTTATCAAAAGCTAAGAGTAGCCTTACTACGGCTACATTTTCAATTACAATTTAGGGGTAGAGAAGAAGAGATCCTTAAAAAACTGGGAGAAAATATTGCAAAAAGATTTATTAAGTTCGAGTATAACTCTATGACAGTGAAGTTATTCATAGATCCTGACGATGTAATCACTATTGATGAAATAATGAAAAATCTTTCTAAAATTGATCTTGATTTAAGGCTTACAATCATACAAGAAAGATTTCCAACTACTAATGATCTACCTGAACGTCTTGAAGCAATTTTTGAGATTTTCAAAAAAACCTTGCCCGAATTAATAAATAAGATTGAGATAAATCTTAGGGAAAATTTCAAATAATTGCAAATTAGAGACTTCTTTATTTTCCGCGTTAGGGATTGCAGCGGATACCGGCCTTCGTGGTTAAGGCCTGTGCAGTATGAGCGGAAAGGCCGGGCCGGAGGCAACGCCCAAAAATCTTTGCGCGCTTCGGTGACTCACCCGGTCTTGCTGCGCTCGACCACCCTCTCTTCGCCTGCGGCGTAAAGAGGGAATATTGATTTGCTTGTTTGCTCTGTACAGTGTAGAGATTGCTTCGTTTCTCGCAATAACGGTAAAGTTTTAGAGATTACACTAACTTCCTCCGCTCCGGCACCTCACACCCCGCTCCCAACCCAATCTAACCGTTGAACAATCCCACCGAATCAATATTTGTAAATTATCTTAGACGGGTTATTAAAAAACCATACCTTAGTGTCAATTGTACATATTGATAATGACTACTATAAAAGCTTGCATATTTGATTTAGATGGTGTAATTGTTGACACCGCGGTTTACCATTACAAAGCCTGGAAACGCTTAGCCAACCAGCTTGGTTTTGATTTTACTGAAGAACAAAACGAGAAACTTAAGGGTGTTAGTCGTACACGCAGTTTGGAATTGATATTGCAATGGGGTGGCATCAGTAAATCGCCTGCCGAACAGGAGGAGTTGGCTACACTTAAAAATACGTGGTATGTGGAAATGATCAGTCACATGACACCCGCCGAAATATTACCCGGCGCAAAGGAGTTTTTATTGACTTGCCGCGCAGCGGGATTAAAGACGGCATTGGGGTCGGCCAGTAAAAACTCGACGATGATATTGGAGAAGGTGGATATTGTTGATTTGTTTGATGCCGTAATTGATGGCAACAAGGTTACCAAAGCCAAACCCGACCCGGAAGTATTTTTAAAAGGTGCTGAAGCCGTTGGCGTTTCGCCAGCTGAATGTGTGGTATTTGAAGATGCCATTGCAGGCGTTGAAGCAGCCATTGCAGGCGGTATGAAAGCCGTTGGCATAGGTTCACCGGATGTTTTGGGCGAGGCTAATTTGGTAGTCAGCGGGCTGGATAAGATGAGTTTGGAGAAGTTGAAAGAATTGTAAAAACGATTGTCATCTCGAACGGAGTGAGAGATCTTCTACAACAGGCAAAGCGGCCATGCATTACCGCAGAAGATTTCTCCTCGTACCTCGTCGAAATGACACAAAGAAAAAGGGGCTTATGAAAGATTACATTAAAATAGACGAGTGGAAGATTATTGAGGAGGGCTTTGATCCTCATCATAATAAGGTATCCGAAAGTATATTTAGCCTGGGTAATGGCCGGATGGGGCAGCGCGCTAACTTTGAGGAAGCATATAGCGGCGAAAGCTTGCAAGGCAACTACGTGGCGGGCGTTTATTATAATGATAAAACCCGTGTAGGCTGGTGGAAAAACGGTTACCCGGAATATTTCTCCAAAGTTATTAATGCCGCCAACTGGATAGGCATTGATGTGGTGATTGACGGCATTCAGCTCGATTTGGCGAAATGTGAGATCAGCAATTTCCGTCGTGAGTTGAACATGCAGGAAGGGTATTTGAAACGTAATTTCACCGCTAAAAATAGTGCGGGGAAAGAAGTTGAGGTAGAGTCTATCCGCTTTTGCAGCATGGTTGATGATGAGGCAGGGGTTATTAAATATACCATCACCCCAAAAAATTTCAACGGCAACATCACCCTAACTCCTTTTATTGATGGCGACGTAGTAAACCAGGACGCCAACTATGATGAAAAATTTTGGGATGAGATTGGCAAAGAATCCTTTACTAACGGCTGCTTGGTTCATCTTCGCACCAAAAAGACAGGTTTTGATGTGGTTACGGGTATGTTTTACACCATCACCCAAAATGGCTCAACAGTAACCGCATCCGCAGAATATATAGAAAAAGAAAAATATGCAGGCGCTAAGATTGAATTGCAGGCGCAGCAGGGTCAGGCAATCACCATATTTAAATACGCCGCTAACCTGTCTTCACAAAACCACCCGGTTGAGCAATTGGAGGATAAGCTAAAGGAAACTTTAGATCGCGTAAGCAAAAAAGGTTTTGATACCATGTTAAGCGAACAAGCAAATGCCTGGGCCGAAAAGTGGAAACATAACGATATTATTATTGAGGGTGATGCATCAGCGCAGCAGGGTATCAGGTTTAATATTTTCCAACTGAACCAGACCTATACCGGTCAGGATGATCGTTTGAACATCGGCCCAAAAGGCTTTACCGGCGAAAAATACGGCGGTGTTACTTATTGGGATACTGAGGCTTATTGTGTCCCTTTCTACCTATCGACTGCAGAGCAACAGGTGACTAAGAACTTGTTATTGTATCGATACAAACAGCTTCCGCAAGCTTATGAAAATGCCGCTATGCTGGGTTTCGGGAACGGCGCTGCGCTGTATCCGATGGTAAGCATCAACGGTTTAGAATGCCATAACGAATGGGAAATTACCTTTGAAGAGCTGCACCGCAACGGCGCTATGGCTTATGCGATATTTAATTATGTGCGCTATACCGCTGATGAAAGTTATTTGGTGGATTACGGACTGGAAGTATTAATCGGCATAGCTAGGTTTTGGTCGCAACGGGTTAGCTGGTCGGAGGCTAAGCAGCAGTATGTAATGCTGGGCATTACCGGCCCTAACGAATACGAGAATAACGTAAATAACAACTGGTATACCAATACTTTGGCTTGCTGGTGCATGCAATATACCACAGAGGTTATTGAAAAGGTTAAAGGTTTAGATGAAGCTAAATACAAAGTATTAGTCACTAAACTTAACTTTAACGAGCAGGACGAAATAGGCAAGTTCATCCACATTATTGAGAATATGTATTTCCCGTATGATGAAAAGCACCGGGTATTTATGCAGCAGGATGGTTATTTGGATAAGGAACAGATTTTAGTTAAAGATCTGCCTGCATCTGATCGCCCGCTGAACCAAAAATGGAGCTGGGACAGGATATTACGTTCCTGCTTTATTAAACAGGCCGATGTTTTACAGGGAATTTATTTCTTCGAGGATCAATATGATATTGAAACCATTCGCAGGAACTATGATTTTTATGAGCCGAGGACGGTGCATGAATCGTCGTTATCACCATGCCTGCACGCTATTATAGCCGCTAAGCTGGGCGATGAGGCAAGGGCTTATGAATTTTACCTGCGTACGGCCCGTTTGGATCTGGACGATTATAACAACGACACGGAAGACGGCTGCCATATCACCTCCATGGCAGGCACCTGGATGACGGTTGTAGAAGGCTTCGCCGGTATGCGTGTGCGCGATGGCAAGCTATCGTTCAGGCCGTTTTTGCCGGGCAAATGGCAATCGTTCTCATTTAATATTGGGTTCCAGGGTGCATTGCTCAATATTAAAGTGAGCAAGGAAGGCGTATTGGTTAAAAATCTTTCGGATATTGAGGCCACTATTTTGGTTGACGATAAGCAATCACCGGTAAAAGCTAATAGCGAGGTATCGATATAAAAAAAGCATTAAACAGTTTTTGGTTGGGGTATGTAAGTTGTAGAGACACACCCCTGCCATTACACAGGCTGACACGCCCCCTCTCAAAAGGGGAATTTAAAACCAATTGAATGGCTCTTCCGGATAACAAACTCATCATATATCAGCTATTGCCACGTTTATTTGGCAATACCAATACAACTAATAAATACTATGGTTCCATCGAAGAAAACGGCTGTGGTAAGTTTAATGATATTACCGATAAAGCCTTAGCCGGTATCAAATCCTTAGGCATTACCCATATCTTTTATACAGGGATAATCGAACATGCTACCATGACGGATTATTCTAAGTTCGGCATCAAAACAGATGATCCGGATGTGGTGAAGGGCCGGGCAGGTTCGCCTTACGCGGTGAAGGATTATTATGATGTAGACCCCGATCTGGCTGTTGACGTAAGTAACCGCATGGCCGAATTTGAAGCCATGGTTAAGCGTACGCACGATGCCGGTTTAAAGGTTATTATAGATTTTATACCTAACCATGTATCGCGCACTTATGCTTCGGATAGTAAACCGACAGGTGTTAAAGATATTGGCGAGGATGATGATACCACCAAATCCTTCGACCAAAAAAATGATTTCTACTATATAAACGGGCAGGCATTCCAGGTACCGCAAGGTTATAATCCCGGTGGTGATGAATTTCAGAGTCCATTAAAGGATGGTAAATTTGATGAGAACCCAGCCAAAGCAACCGGTAATGATGTGTTCAGCGCATCGCCGTCTATAAATGATTGGTTCGAAACCGTAAAGCTTAATTATGGGATTGATTACCTCAATAATCAAAAAACCTATTTCGACCCGGTACCACCCTTATGGAATAAGTTATTTGACATCCTGACTTACTGGTCGCAGAAAGGTGTAGATGGTTTCCGTTGCGATATGATCGATATGGTGCCGGTTGAGTTTTGGGCATGGTTGATACCTAAATTAAAAACAACTTACCCCGATCTTATCTTTATGGGCGAGACTTATCAGGTTGAGCAATACCGACACCATATTTTTGATGGTAAGTTTGATTATTTGTACGATAAGGTTGGTTTGTACGATGGTTTAAAAAGGCTCATCCGCAACGAAAATAATGCCACTACGTGGGATATTAACAGCGTATGGAACCATCAATGCGTTAATATGGATGCCAACATGCTTCGCTTTTTAGAGAATCATGATGAGGAGCGCATAGCAAATCCAGTTTTCGCTGGTAACCCGTGGCTGGCTGTACCCGGTATGATTGTTACGGCGACTTTAAACGTTGGCCCGGTGATGATCTATTCCGGTCAGGAAGTTGGGGAGCCTGCCGGGCATTCCATGGGCTTTAGTAGCGATACCCGTACCAGTATATTCGATTATTGCGGCGTACCGGAGCATCAGAAGTGGCTGAACAATGGCAATTATGATGGTGGCCAGTTATCCGAAGATCAAAAAAACCTTCACGCCTTTTATACCAAATTATTAAACGTAACCCGCAGCAGCGAAGCCCTCCGCATCGGCAAGTTTTACGAATTAATGGTAGCTAACCAAAACCAACCTGGCTTCAATACACGTTTATACATTTACCTGCGTTATACCGATAGTCAGCGGGTGTTAGTGGTTGCTAATTTTAACCGATCTGAACAAAATATTACGGTAAAACTACCTGATGATCTGCTGCAAATAATAAAAGTTAGTGGCGCGGTACAATTTAATGATCTGCTAAGTACAACAAATTATAAAGTAAATAATATATTAGACGGCGTAAACTTAACGCTTCCGGCAACAAGCGGATTACTGCTGGAAATTGTCTGAACAAAAAATTGTCTGAACCTGAATTTATTGAATTTAGGAATGGCCAGAATATTTAATAGAGAAGAATTAAATATATCTAACATTCTACAAATTCATTAATTCCAGAAATTCGAGTTCAGATGACGACAACCAATTAATAAACTATTGAACCAATAAATTAAATTATGTCAAAAATCGGAAACGTTCCCAAGCCTAGATTATCCTTCTGGCAGATATGGAACATGAGCTTCGGCTTTTTAGGTATACAATTTGGCTGGGCCCTGCAAATGGCCAACATGGGCGCCATTTATGAATACCTGGGTGCCAAGCCTGATAAAATACCTATGCTTTTCCTGGCCGCTCCCCTAACCGGTTTACTGGTACAGCCTATCGTCGGTTACATGAGCGACCATACATGGCACCCCATTTTAGGTCGCAGACGCCCCTACTTTTTAATCGGAGCTATTTTAAGCACAATTGCTTTAATCTTAATGCCACAATCTTCCACACTTTGGATGGCCGCCGGATTGTTGTGGATAATGGATACTTCTATCAATGTGAGCATGGAGCCTTTCCGTGCCTTTGTTACCGATAAGCTACCCGATGAACAACGTACAAGGGGTTTTGCTACACAAAGTGTTTTTATAGCACTAGGTTCAATTGTGGCATCGGCATTGCCGTGGATGATGGCACATTGGTTTAATGTGCATAACCAATTGGTTGCCGGTACAATACCAGCAACGGTTAGGTATTCGTTTTACATCGGCGCGTTCGCGTTTATTTCAGCAGTACTTTACACTATAATCACGACCAACGAATACCCTCCGGCTGATTTAACCGAGCGACAAAAAACCAAAGAAGAAAGGAAAGGCTTTGGTGCCGGGGCTAAAGAGATAGTTCATTCCATTATAACCATGCCCAAGCGAATGCAGCAATTAGCATTGGTGCAATTTTTTACGTGGCCAGGCTTGTTCCTGATGTGGTTTTATTATTCCCCGGCCGTTGCCCGTAATGTATTTGGTGCCCTGAGCGAAAAAGATGAATTATATACTAAAGGGATAGAATTTGCAGGGCTTACCTTATCCTTTTACAATGTAGTTGCTTTTATTTTTGCGTTGTGCTTCCTCCCGTACATCGCATCAAAACTGGGGCGAAAGTACACCCATATGCTGTGTTTAATTGCCGGGGCAATCGGCTTAATATCGGTAGGTTTTGTTCATCAACCCAATATGCTTTACCTGTCGATGACCGGTGTAGGTATTGCGTGGGCAAGTATATTATCAATGCCGTACGCGATGCTTGGTGGCTGTTTACCTGAAAACAAGATAGGCATTTACATGGGCATATTCAATTTCTTTATTGTGTTGCCCGAAATTTTAGCTTCGCTGTTTTTTGGCTGGATAATGTCGCATTTACTAAATAACGACCGCCTATTAGCTGTAGAAGTTGGGGGTGGGTTGATGGTGATTGCTGCTTTATTAACTTTATTGGTTAATGATAATAATTGATAATGTTCGAAGTATTGCATCGGGACTCCCCACCAACCGTCATTGCGAACGGAGTGTGGCAATCCCCTACTTACAGAGAAACCTCTACATCGTGGGGTGCTGTCACACTGAGCGTAGTCGAAGTGTGTGCGGTGGGTTCTGGAAGTATTTCCGTTAGATGAAGTATTCTCGCCCGCTCATTGCCGCGGGGGCTACTACTTTTCTCTTGAAACCAAAGTAGCAAAAATTCAAGACGGAAAAAACCTTCTGCCCACAAAGCCAGCTCCCGACCCGGTTTTCCATCGGGCCTTTGCGCGATTTTTTTTCATGTCATTGCTGTAAGGTACGACGAAGCAAACTCGTAGCTATACATAGCGAACTCATAAGCGGGACGCTTGCGGCAGCATAGGGGTAATTTATTTTCTAAAATTTTTGAGTTTTAGCTCTAAAGCTGCTATTGAAGGATGGTCATTTTCATCTTCTGGTAATAGAATTGGTTTATTATGATATTTCCTATAAATCCGAGATGTTATTTTTGGACTTATACGAATTTTATAATTGTTATCTATATAAAGTAGCCCATTATCGTATAATCTATGTAAATCGACTCTTAATAATATGCCGTTTTGTATATGATTAGAATCTTCGTTTAAATATTCTTGCAAATGTGCGGCATCTAATAATTCCTGACAGGTTTCACCTGAAACACAACACTTATTATTATAAGCCTTAAGAATATCTCCTTTAAATTTACCTTGTCCGCGTCTTTGATTAACAGAAGCCTTATTTTCTTCTCTTGACTTATTTAAAGGTTCAAATCCAGCATTATTATGCTCAAAGTTAAAAGGATCTATTTGATTAAATACCTTATGCTTTTCTACCTGTTTAGCTATAATTATTCCAAAATTCTCTGTCTTTATATAGTACGGTTCATCCCAAAATTCGCAGTTTTTTAATATAAGACAACCTATCTTGTGCTTGTTTACATCAATTTTCTGCCCTTTGTACTTTTTACTATTTCTTTTGAAATATAAATCTATTTTTGTTTTTAGCTCATCTAGAGTTTCGCATCCATTTCTAATTCCATATTCTTTCCACGCTTTTATAGGAGTCATGTTTTTATACTCAACAATTTCTCCATAGCCGCCAATTTTTCTAATTGGAGATTTTAATAAAAAATACCAACGGTCACCTTTTCTCGGATTCTTAATATTCCAAAGAGTGGGTGTCCAAAAATTAACAAAAGAATTTAGTTGATGATCTTTTAAGACGGTGACCCATTTATTATCTGTGGGTGTAATTGCAAACATTTTTTTGTTAGAAGTGAAAGATTTAATTTATTCTGATTCCAAGATACGTAGATATATCTTATCTTAATTTATTTAAAATCTTTTTTTAGCTCTACGGTGCGAATTTACAAGCCTTCTGCTTGTAATGATTGGGTTTGAATGATATTTATGACCTCATTAATCATCAGTTTTTCATTAAAAATAAAAAATAATAGCAAAACCTTGTCCATCTGTCCACAAATGTCCTTACCAGTAGCGGACGCATAGCTATGCGCTGTCATGCTGAGGCACTCGAAGCATAAGCGTAAAGGCCAAAACGGATGCTATTTTTTCCTGAGGGATAATTCAGGAAGTAAATGCCAATTGCCATTGATGACGGTTTCTTTCTTTGATCTTTTCCAACCTTTAATCTGTTTTTCGAAAGCGATGGCTTGGTTTACATCGAAAAATAGCTCGTGAAACACTAATTTGACAGGGAGCCTTTTACAAGTATATGATGAAGGATCAGTTCCATTTTCGTGTTCTTGTAATCGCCTTTCGAGATTGTTGGTGATGCCGGTATAATAGGAGTTATCATTACAAAGCAGTATGTAGACAATGTATTGGTTCATTTAAAATTGAAGGTAATAAAAATATTCGGCAGGCCTGCGCTTATGCTTCGAGTGCCTCAGCATGACAACCGCACGTTGTGACTTGCGAAGTGGCACTTGAAATCGAGCTGCGTTAGGGATAGAAACGGATACCAGCCACCTCAAGAGCCTCAGTGCTGCCTCGTGGCTAAGTCCTCGTGTAGTATGAGTGCATAGCCCGACCGAAGGGAACGCCCTAAAACACAAAAGCCCCGCTTTGCAGCAGGGCTTTGTTGGATTTAAAACTTAAAACTAAACATGCCTATAAGTGGCTGATAGCTTCTTTAAGGCCTACTACACCTTCGGTAGTGCTGGTGCCGATTTCAAATATATCGGCAGAGCTTAGATCGTGACCGTAAAATCTGTGGTCGGCTTTTTTGTCGATAGCCAGGTTTGAGCCATGCAGGGTGATGCCTGCAAACAGGCCACGGCTGCGTGAGTAGGAGTAAACTTCGGCTTCCAGTTTATAATCTGTACTGGCAGATGAGCTGCGACCAACGGGGCCAGCTGCAACAGATACGTCGCCGCCCAGGGTGAAGTCGCCATTTTTAACTTTAGCCAAAGCACCTTTGTGACGGAAAACCAACACCAAATCGGTTGATTGTACGCCTATCTGCAAGCCAATACTGCCGCCTGTAAGGGTAACAAATACGGGGTCGCTCCATTTGCCGTTAGGCAGTTTCACCAGGGCTACGCCTTTACCACGTAATCCGCCAATGCCTAAACCGGCGTTAATCAGGTGTGGGATGATGACGATACCGTTGTATTCGGCAATCAGGTCATGCGGGATGCTTTCCTTCATCTTACCAAAATCTCTGATCACGTTGGTGGCGGCGTGTATGCGCTCGGTCTCTTTACTCGCGTCGGTTGCGGATGCCATTACTATAAATATGCTTAGTAGCAGGGGCATGCATAATAATTTTAATGTTTTCATAGCGATGTGTTGTTCTGTTTATAGATGTACTTGGATAAACCGCTGAAATCTTCAGTTGTTTCAAAAATCGCACAAAACTATAATTACCGTAGTTATATTTGCAGCGGTATGACCATAAGCAAGCAGCAGATATTCGGGATTAGTAGCGGTGAGCAATTTGCTGATGCCGCATTGCAGGTATTCCGCCACCAGGCGCAACATTGTACAGTATACCGGGAGTTTATTAAGGGCTTGAAAGTTGATGTGGATAGCGTTAAGCAGGTGGAGCAGATCCCATTTTTACCTATCGAGTTTTTTAAGTCGCATAGGATTGTGAGTAATACCGATGCGGTACAGGTTACCTTTACCAGCTCGGGCACTACAGGACTGATCACCAGCCGCCACCCGGTTACGGATGTGAGCTGGTATGTTGAGAGTTTCCGCAAGGCGTTTGAGTTGTTTTATGGCGATATTAAGGATTATACAGTACTGGCACTCCTCCCCGCCTATTTGGAACGCGAGGGATCGTCGTTGATTTATATGGCGGAGGATTTGATCAAGCAATCCAACAACCCGGATAGTGGCTTTTACTTGTATAACCATGAGGAATTGTATAATCAGCTTAAAAAACAGCAGCAAGCAAATAAGCCTACCCTATTGATAGGCGTAACCTTCGCGCTGTTGGATTTTGTGGAGCTGTATGCGATTAACTTCCCGGAATTGATCGTGATGGAAACAGGGGGCATGAAAGGCAGACGCAAGGAGATGATCCGCGAGGAACTGCACGATATTTTAATTAAAGGTTTTGGGGTGGATGCCATACACTCGGAATATGGGATGACGGAGCTGTTATCGCAGGCTTACTCCAAAGGCGATGGGATATTCAATTGCCCGCCCTGGATGCGCATCATCACCCGTGACACCAACGATCCGGTGACTTTAATACAGGATGGCAGAGCTGGCGGTATTAACATTATCGACCTGGCAAATATCAACTCGTGCTCCTTTTTAGCTACGCAGGATCTTGGCAGGGTTTGTGCTGATGCTAGCTTTGAGGTACTTGGCAGGTTCGACAATGCCGACATACGCGGTTGTAATTTGCTGATAGCATAAAACTTAACCTGTAAATAACATAATATTATTAAATTTGCCCCATTAAACAACCATACATATGATTGAGAAATTTTTGAACGACGAGCAGGACCCGAAAACCGTAGAGAAAGTATACTCTCGCCTAAACGACCTGCTTTCATCCGGCGAAGAAATATTATACATCGCGGTTCAAAAAAAACCATTAGTAAATATTTTGCCTGATTGCATCGCTATAACCAACAAACGCATTTTGTTTTTCACCCCGGCAAACCTGGGCCTGTCTATCAAATTTGTTGATTTTGTTTGGAAAGATATTGTAGATGTATTCACCAAGGAAGAAATAATAGGTGCTATATTCAGCGTAAAAACCACCAACGGTGCCGAGATGGGTGTTGATTACCTCCCAAAAGTACAAGCCCGTAAACTATACCAATACGCACAGGAACGTAAGGAAGAAGAGCGTGAAGCTCGCCGCCTGCGTGATCTGGAAGAGAAACGTGCAGAGTCAGGCGCTATGCAGTTTGAATCGCCGTCAGCATTCGCGCCTTATCAGCAACCGGTAGCACAACCGGCACCTGTAGTTTCAGCCCCTCCGGTAGTTCACGAAGAGCCTGTTGCCGTAGCACCAAAACCTGATGAATTAACTGAAAAACTTAAGAAATTAAGAACTTTATTTGATAATGGTTTGATATCGCAGGAAGAATACAACGCCAAGAAATTGGATTTGTTAAGCGATTTGTAAGCAAACCAATTAAACCAGCCGTTGGTCGAAATTAAAAGGAAGTTGCTTAATCAGCTTAACTTTTGAGATAGACGGGTGTAAAGGGTTCAACAAATAATTAAACTCCTCGGCTACAATAGCCGAGGGTACTTTCAACAACAAGCTCTGTTGTTGTTTTAAAAAGTCATCCCCTATTTTTTTCAGTTCGATGGGTGGCAAAATATCCTGCCAGTTGGCTGGTAGTGATTTAATTGGTAATTCCTTAATACTATCATCAGGCACTTTAATCTCAGCTATACAAAAATCTCCCGGAAATGTAGTTGGCGATAGATGCACCAGTACCTCTAACACCGCCAGCGATCTGGTCGAAGCCAGGTAAACCATTGGTTTTCCTAAACTATTCCATCTACCGCCATATAGCCTTGCCCCTGCGCCGCTTAAATCATCCGCATACATACATTTGGCAATACGATAAAGGATCATGAGTTAAGCGAAAATACCATGTTCAATACGGCCTAACTCAGTAAACACCATATTAAAACCGGCAGAGGTATCTAAAAGAGATAAAGGAGCCTCATTGTTGAAAATCACACTTGGGGTTCTGATCCATAACTTAAATTTATCGCTAGAACCAAACACTTCCTCGCCACGTGTATAAAGGCGAGCAAGCTCAATACCTTTCTCAGCGTACTCAGAACTAACAATGGCATCATCATCGTAACGCTGTAATGTACGCTCTGATATATGCATTATATTGGCCAACTCCTGGATGGTTAATGATATCTTTTTAGCCAATGACAACAATACCCGCTTAGGCAAACCCTGGCGGGTAAGCTGTACGAGGTTAAAATCACTGGAAAGATTTACAGGCTTTATACCGCTTAACAAACCATAAAAAGGGTTAGTGGAACTCTGAGTAATGTACATGCTCATAGGTTCATTAACGGTAGATGGCTCAATATGTTTCTTTTTATACGACATTTATCCAAAAATAAATACAATTTGTCGTAAGATCAAATTATTCTACAATAATTAAAAAATAATTCTTCTTTCCTTTTTGCGCTACCAGGAATTTACCATTAATCAGGCTATCAGCTTGATATACATCCTCAGCAGTTCCTATTTTTTGTTTGTTGATAGCTACACCACCACCTTGTATCATTTTTTTAGCTTCGCCTTTTGAAGCGAATACAGCTGTTTTACCGGCCAATAGTTCAGTAGCATTTATGCCACCTTCAAACTCACTGGCAGCAACGGTAAAGTTAGGTACACCTTCAAAAATACCGATTACCTCATCATTGTTCAGCTCATTCAAAAACTCAATCCCGGTATTTCCAAAAAGGAAATCAGATGATTTGATGGCTTTTTCATATTCAGCTTCACCATGTACCCGTATCGTAATATCCTTAGCTAAAGCCTTCTGTAGTGTACGCAGATGCGGAGCAGCATCTTGCTCACCTTCTAAAGCGTTTATGGTTTCTTCATCAAACAAAGTAAATATCCTGATGTATGTCTTGGCATCAGCATCGCTGGTATTCAACCAAAATTGGTAGAACTTGTATGGAGATGTTTTAGCCGGATCAAGCCAGATATTACCACCTTCAGTTTTACCGAATTTAGTACCATCAGATTTTTTGATTAACTGGGTAGTCAAGGCATAGGCCTCACCAGCATCCTTACGGCGGATCAACTCAGTACCGGTAACAATATTACCCCATTGATCGCTTCCACCCATTTGTAATACGCAGTTTTTATTCTTCCACAGGTAGTAAAAATCGTAGCCCTGTACTAACTGGTAAGTAAATTCTGTAAACGACATACCCGTATCGCCATTGATGCGGTTCTTAACCGAATCCTTAGCCATCATGTAGTTAACCGTAATATGCTTACCTACATCACGAATAAAATTCAGAAAAGAAAACTCCTTAAACCAGTCGTAGTTATTTACCATCTCGGCACTGTTGGCACCGCTGTTAAAATCCAGGAATTTCTCCAATTGTTTTTGTATACCAGCTAAATTTAGCTGTAATACATCTTCAGATAGTAAATTACGCTCTGCTGATTTTCCCGAAGGATCGCCCACCATACCGGTAGCACCGCCAACCAATGCAAATGGCTTATGCCCTGCACGTTGAAAGTGAATCATAGTCATAATCTGCGCCAGGCTACCCACGTGAAGTGAATCGGCAGTTGGGTCAAAACCAATATAACCGGCAACCATACCTTTATTTAACAGTTCTTCGGTTCCGGGCATAATATCGTGCAGCATGCCTCTCCAGCGTAATTCTTCAACAAAGTTCATCGTGTATTTTCTATCCTTTTAAACGGTTGCAAATATAACAGAATAGTGTAAAATCTATTTTTTTGGCGTGGTTAACTCTCAGCTAATATTATTTTCCGTATATTGAGCTATCAGCATTATGAATTTTTTATCTCATTTTTACTTTGACCGCGCCGATACCAACTGCTACCACATACTGGGAATAGTACTGCCCGACCTGCTCAAAAATGCCGATAAAACAATAGTACTACATCCCGAAAAGCTCCATTACCACAACGAAAAAGTAAACTCTATTATTAAAGGATGGAATAAACATCTGGAGGTAGATCGTTATTTTCATTCATCTGATTTTTTCCTTACACATTCTCATGAGCTTAAAAAGCTGTTAACACCCGTTATTGCTGGCTCGCCAGTTAAGCCTTTTTTCTTAGGTCATATTGCATTGGAGTTGATATTGGATAACCTGCTCATCACCACTAATAAAATAACAGCACACGACTTTTACGTGCATCTAAACGGATGTGATCATGAGGTGATTCAGGAGTTTTTAACTTTTGCAGGATTGAAGGACAGCAGCAAATTCTTCCGTTTTTTTGATGGCTTTAAACGCGATGGTTATTTACATACCTACTCCGAAACACCTAAAATAGCCTATGCCCTAAAACGCATCTGCATGCGCGTATGGAAAGACCCATTTACCGATGAACATGAAGCTGCTATTAATGATGCTGTGGTAAAGTATCGTGAACATATATACGATAGTTTTATGCAGATTTTCGACACGATAAATAGCCAGTTAAGCCCCAACTGATCAACCATTTAGCTTATCTCCATCTAAATATCTGCTTAAAAAGCTCATTTATCAATAAAAACCCCTTAAAATCAGCAATTAACAGTTAATTTATTTTTTTGTAATTAAATTATATCCGTACCTTTGCAGTCCCAATTAGAAAATTGGGAAAAGGAGAAAAATTAATTAATGGCAAAAAAACAAGAAGCAGAAAAAGAATTAAAAGCAAAAGAGGCTGAACTGGGAACAGTTACCGCTACTGCAGAAAAAGAGACAATTGAATCAGAGGCTGATTCAATCTCTATCGAAGACATCAAGTCACAAATTGCAACTACACCCGATGCAGATTTCGATTGGGATGCAGATGACAAGAAATTTGGCAATTACAGCGACAGCGATCGTGAAAAAATGGAAAAACTTTATGATGGAACTTTCAGCTCTATCACTAAAGGTGAAATTATTACCGGTACAGTTGTAAATGTTAACAGTAAAGATGTGGTATTAAACGTAGGATTTAAATCTGACGGTTTAGTATCAGTTTCTGAATTCCGTGATACACCTGATCTTAAAGTAGGTGACACAGTTGAAGTTTTCGTTGAATCGCAGGAAGATGCTAACGGTCAGTTAGTCCTTTCACGCAAACGCGCAAAAACTCAAAAATCATGGGAGCGCATTAATTCAGCTTTAGATAACGATGAGATCATCACAGGTTTTGTTAAGAGCAGAACTAAAGGTGGTTTAATTGTAGATATTATGGGCGTTGAAGCCTTCTTACCAGGTTCACAAATCGATATTAAACCTATCAGGGATTACGATGTGTACGTTGGTAAAACAATGGAGTTCAAAGTTGTTAAAATCAACCACGAGTTTAAAAACGTAGTGGTATCGCACAAAGTGCTGATTGAAGACGATTTGGAAAACCAAAAAACTGAAATTGTTGCCCGCCTTGAAAAAGGACAAGTATTGGAAGGTACTGTTAAAAACATTACAGATTTCGGTGTATTCATCGACTTAGGTGGTGTTGACGGTTTACTACACATTACTGATATATCTTGGGGCCGCATAGAGCATCCACGCGAAATCTTAGCATTAGATCAAAAAATCAACGTTGTTGTTCTTGATTTTGATGATGAGAAAAAACGTATCGCTTTAGGCTTAAAACAATTAACTCCTCACCCTTGGCAGTCATTAACTGAAGATATTCAGGTTGGCTCTAAAGTAAAAGGTAAAATTGTTACTGTTGCTGATTACGGTGCTTTCTTAGAAATCATCCCGGGTGTTGAAGGCTTGATCCACGTGTCAGAAATGTCATGGTCTCAAAACTTACGCAATCCACAGGAATTCCTTAAAGTTGGCGACGAAATCGAAGCACAAGTATTAACTCTTGACCGCGACGAACGCAAAATGTCATTAGGTGTTAAACAATTAACTCCTGATCCTTGGCAAAATGCTGCTGATCGTTATGCTGTTGGCACACAACACATAGCTACAGTTAAAAACATGACCAACTTTGGTGTGTTTGTTGAGCTTGAAGATGGTATTGACGGATTGATCCACATCTCTGACCTTTCTTGGTCTAAGAAAGTTAATCACCCTAACGAATTCACTAAAGTAGGTGAAAAATTAGACGTGGTTGTATTGGAACTTGATGTTGAAAACCGCAAATTAAGCTTAGGCCACAAACAGCTTGAAGAAAACCCTTGGGATACTTTTGAAACCATCTTCACTATTGATTCAATACATGAAGGTACTGTGTTAAAGGTAACTGAAAAAGGCGCTATCGTAGCTTTACCTTACGGTGTTGAAGGCTTCTGCCCAACCAAACACCTGGTTAAAGAAGACGGAAAAAGCATCAAAGCTGATGAAGTTGCTGAATTCAAGATCATCGAATTTAACAAAGAAAACAAACGTATAGTTATTTCACACTCACGTATTTGGGAAGAAGCTCGCGCTGACGCTCGTGTACAGGAATTTGAAAACCGTAAAAAAGAAGCAAAATCTGCAACTAACGCGGTTAAGAAAGTGAAAGACTCAGTTGAAAAATCAACTTTAGGCGATCTTAGCGTATTAGCTCAATTAAAAGAGCAAATGGAAGGTGCAGAAAGCAAAGCCCGCAAGGCAGCTCCTGCTCCAGCAGCTAAAAAAGCAGAGTCTGAAGAAGAAGAAGCTAAATAAGCTTTTCAGCTAAATAAATTTAAAGCCCTGCTGATTTAATCAGCAGGGCTTTTTTATGAGGTTTATTTTAGGGGCGTCATTGCTTCGTACCTCGCAATGCCACTGTTTTAATATATCAAGTTTAGTTATCTTATTCTGACTGTAATCTTGCAACTTTTACCACAACAAATCACAAATCACTATTCAACTAATCACTAATTTTCCTACCTTTGCCCAAATCCACCCAAACGATGCAAAATCTTACGCTGCTCGACGGTCAAAAATTTCAGATTACAATACAGCGTTTATGTCGTCAGTTAATTGAGAATCATGATGATTTTTCAAACTCAGTACTTATCGGCATACAACCCCGCGGCATTTATTTAGCCAAGCGTGTTGCCGAGGAATTACGCAAAATATTACCCGATAGCACTATACAGCAAGGCGATTTGGATATAACTTTCTACCGCGATGATTTCCGTCGCCGTGGTGAGCAATTGGTACCAAATCAAACCAAAATAGATTTTATTATAGAAGGCAAAAAGGTCATCATGATGGATGACGTATTGTGGACCGGCCGCACCATCCGTGCAGCAATGGATGCCATGCTTGCCTTCGGTCGCCCTGAGAAAATAGAATTGCTTACCCTGGTTGACCGCCGTTACTCAAGGCATATCCCGGTAGCAGCAGACTATGTAGGTATTGAGGTTGATTCCATCGCATCGCAAAAAGTAGTGGTGAGCTGGAAGGAAACAGACGGCGAAGACAGGATAGTTTTACTATCTGAAGCAAAATAAATTAAAAATTTAATATTGAACATCGAATTTTGAATATTGAACGCCGAAGGGTAAATGACTAATAACAAATACGATTTAGAGGAACGATTAATTGATTTTGCTGTTAATATAACAGATATTATTGAAGCTCTGCCAAATTCTCGTATTGGAAATTACATTGCCGGACAACTGGTAAGATCAGGATGTTCACCAGCTTTAAATTATGGTGAAGCACAATCTGCCGAATCGACAAATGACTTTATTCATAAAATGAAGATCATTCTTAAAGAACTAAGAGAATCAATGATCTCTTTAAAAATAATTGAAAGAAAAGGAATATACGATTTAGATAAAACGACAGCAGCAAAAGGAGAATGCAATCAGCTGATAGCGATTTTTGTAAAAAGTATAGAGACAGCTAAAAAGAATAATATATAACAATAGAGATATTGAAGCGAAAATCGGTAGTGAAGCTCACTTCATTATTCGACATTCAGAATTCAGTGTTCGATATTATCAAAAGCATATGGCAGGACTGAGCACAAGGCACTTATTAGGAATAAAAGATCTGAATCCGGCGGATATTCAATTAATATTTGAAACAGCCGATACTTTTAAATCGGTATTAAATCGCCCAATCAAAAAAGTTCCTTCCCTGCGCGATGTAACCATTGCCAATATCTTTTTCGAAAACTCTACCCGCACCCGTTTATCATTTGAATTAGCCGAGAAACGTTTATCAGCAGATGTGGTAAACTTCGCGGCATCTTCATCATCGGTAAGCAAAGGCGAAACACTGATAGATACTGTAAACAATATTTTAGCCATGAAAGTAGATATGGTGGTAATGCGCCATCCATACGCCGGTGCCGGTATATTTCTATCAAAACATGTTAAAGCCCAAATAGTAAACGCCGGCGATGGTGCACACGAGCACCCTACTCAGGCTTTACTTGACGCTTTCTCTATCCGCGAACGCTATGGCGATGTGGCAGGTAAAAAAGTGGTTATTGTGGGTGACATTTTGCACTCGCGTGTTGCCTTATCAAACATACTTTGCCTAAAACATTTGGGCGCCGAGGTAATGGTTTGTGGCCCTACTACGCTTATCCCCAAATATATTGGATCTTTAGGTGTAAAGGTAGAGCATAACCTCTTAAAAGCCCTTAATTGGTGCGATGTAGCTAACATGCTGCGCATTCAACTGGAACGCCAGGATATTAAATATTTCCCTTCCCTGCGTGAGTATACCATGCTTTACGGCTTGAACAAACAGATACTGGACTCACTGGACAAAGAAATCACCGTAATGCACCCTGGTCCTATTAACCGTGGCGTGGAGATTACCAGCGATGTAGCCGACAGCAAGCAGTCCATCATTCTTGACCAGGTTGAGAACGGTGTGGCTATACGTATGGCAGTACTGTATTTGCTGGCCGGGCAAACACCATAGCCAATAAATTATTCGCATATTCGTTAATATTGCGATGTTTATGATAGCTAAGCCCATTTACCGTACAGTACTTGTTATTTTATTAAGCTTTATCTCGATAAATACCATAGCTCAAAGTATTGAACAACATAAAACCGACTCTGTATTCCAATTGGTTACAGTTCAGTTCAATGCCAAAAATGCCGATCAGCTTTATGAGCTTACTGGTTCTCGTCTAAAGCGCGACCTTATCATTGAAACCTTTCGTAACATATGCAATAACCAGCTTTTTACTTTGGGCGAGATCAAGCAATCATCACTGATCAGCTTTGAGAATAATAAGGTAGCTACATACAAATTAACTTTCAGTACAGGCCAGGTATTACAGTTATTGTTGAGCCTCGACCGAAACGACAAACTGGAAGTTTTCCTATTCCAACCATACAAAAAAGCTGAAGGAATGAAAAAAACATTAGCCTTATCATCTAATCCGCTAAAAACTATTGAGGACAAGGAAATTGATTCTGTCGCGCGTACTTACATTCAAAAAGCCAATACCGTTGGTTTAAGCATAGGCATATTAAAGGATAATAAAATCAGCTACTACGAGTATGGCGAAACTGACCGCGACAATGGAAAGCTACCAACCGGAAGCACTTTGTTCGAGATTGGTTCAATCACTAAAACTTTTACCGCTACACTGCTAGCTCTGTATGTTAATGAGGGCAAAGTAAAATTGAGTAATCCAATAATTAAATATTTGCCAGACTCCGTGGCTGCAAATCCTGCGCTACACGCTATTACTTTGGAGGAGTTGAGCAATCATACCTCCGGCTTACCAAGCCTCCCACCCGACTTCTTTGCGCACGTTACAGACACATTAAATCCATACAAAAATTACACGAAGCGATTACTGTACGCTTATCTTAAAACGTGTTCATTAAACAGCAAGCCCGGCGAAAAATATGCATACTCTAATACGGCGGTGGGTTTATTGGGCGATATTTTGGAACGCATTAGCGGTAAAACATTTGAACAACTGGTAACTGAAAACATCACCCAGCCATTGCAAATGAGCAGCACCGTACAGCATATTACACCATTGCTTAAACCACGTTTTGTAAGCGTTTATAACGATGGCGGTAAGCTCACCGAAGCCTGGGACTTTAGCGCCCTTGCACCTTGCGGATCGTTGAAATCAACTGTAAACAACCTGTTGATATATGCTAAAGCCAATATGGGTAAAAACAATACCAGGCTCTCAAAAGCATTTGAATTAACCCACCAGGTAACTTTTGACAAAGACATTAAAATCGGCCTTGCCTGGCATATTATTAAGGTTGATGGCGTAGAATATTATTTCCACAATGGTGGCACATATGGTAGCAGTAGTTTTCTTGCCTTCAATCCTGAAAAAAATATCGCCATAGTAATATTATCAAATTGTGGGGAAAGTGTTGATTTGGTTGGGGTGGGCATTTTAAAGAAATTGCAGTAACTGCTACAAAAAAAGCCGATCTGAAATTAATCAAACCGGCCTCAAAAAAACAATAAAACTAACCTGTGGTATTATTTTTTAGTTTTTGATGTATCTGCTTTCTCAGGTTTAGCGCTTCCTGTTTGGTCGCCCGAACTTATTTTAATTGGCGATCCATCCCTGATCTCTTCTGTCGCGGCTTTAACTATCTGGTCACCTGGATTGATTTTACCATAGATCTCTATGTTATCTCCTGATTCAAGTCCCTTTTGCACATTAACCCATTCTGCTTTTCCATCTTTCACCTTAATAACAAAAACCTTTTCTGTTGAAGTTACCACTGCCGTTTTAGGTACAATAATTGCACTGTCACTTTGCGCTAATGGTACATTAACATCAGCGTACATGTTTGGCAATAATTTTTTGCTTGTGTTGTAAACATCCATTTCCAATCGTTCTGATCTCAAAGTGTTATCCAAAGCACCCGCTAAACGAACAACTTTAGCTGTGAATTTTTCGCCACGTAGTTCGCGGATAACAAAACTAACCTCATCGCCGTTATGCAAACCACCAGTAAAGTTTTCAGGTACCGATATTACCAAACGCAACCTGTTATGATCCTCTAACCTGAACAAGGCTTGGTTTGATGCTGCACCACCCGGGCCAACATAAGCACCAAGGTTCACATTACGTAAAGTTATAACACCATCAAAAGGTGCCCTTATTTGCAGATAAGCCAGGTTAGCCGCGAATGATTGGTAAGAAGATTTAGCAGCCTCAACACTTGCAGAATCTGACGATTTTTTCGCTTGTGCCTGCTCCAAATCATTTTCAGAAACGGTCCCCGGCGTTTTGCTGGTGCTATATAATCTGTCGAAAGTTGCTTTACTGGCAAAGTATACCGCTTTAGCCTGCTGAATTCTTGATTTTGCTTCTTGCAGTTGTGAGTTCAACTCTGGCGCCTCAAGGGTAGCCAATAGTTGTCCTTGATGAACCTGTGAGCCAATATCAACCAAAAGCGTTTTTACATAGCTATTAACTTTGGCGTACAGATCAGTTTGTTGATAGGCCTGCAATTCACCCGGTACGGTAATATTTGAACTTAATTTTCCTTTATTAACGGCAACCAGGCTTACAGTAGGTGTATCTAATGCATTCTCCTGCTGCACGGTTAAATCCTGCTCTTCCTTGTCTTTTTTACTTTCGCCGCATGAGCTAAAAAGTACTGTACCAATAACTAAAGCAGTTACTACAATTATTAATTTATTTTTTTGGATGTTCATGATTGTGGTGCAATGGGATATAAAATTTACTTTCTTTATCTTCAGGGTCTAATGAAACAGAATCTGTTGTAGCGTTACCTTGTACCCAGGCAAATACCAGTGGTAAAACAAATAACGCGGCAAATGTTGAGGCTAACAATCCACCGATTACCGCGCGGCCTAATGGTGATGTTTGATCACCACCCTCGCCTAAGCCCGATGCCATCGGTATCATACCTACAATCATGGCCAAACTGGTCATTAATATAGGTCGTACACGCAAGGCAACCGCTTCACGGGCAGATCGTAACGCATCGCCGTTATGCTTTCTTAACTCCTCCGCATTGGTTACGAGCAACACCGCGTTGGAGATAGATACACCAACAGACATGATCATACCCATATAGGATTGCAGGTTAAGCGTAGCGCCTGTTATCTTCACCAGGAACAACGAACCGAATAATACCGCGGGCACAGTTGACAATACCACCAGCGATACCTTAAACGATTGGAAGTTAGCCGCAAGCATCAAGTATATTACTAAAATAGCCACTAACAAGCCGGTTTGCAAACTGCTTAACGTATCGGTAAGTGTTTGGCTCATACCCCGCAGCTCAACAGTTAAGCCATGTGGTAATTTACCTAATGATTTTATAGCTTTTTGTACATCATCAGTAGCAGTACCTAAATCCACTTTATTGATATTGGCCGTAACCGATAGTGTTGGTACTGCGCCTATATCATCATTTTCGCCGTATGTGCTGTCTACCTTAATATCGGCGACGTCACTTAATACAGGCCTTGGTTGATTAGCCAAAACAGGTATCTCACGAATATCATTCAAACTGGCCATCTGGTACTCCGGAACTTCAACCTGTACCTGGTAACTCAAGCCTGCTTTTTCATCAATCCAAACATTCTTTTCGGTAAGGCGGGATGATGAGGTTGACGCGGTTAATGTACGTGATATATCATTTACACTAACGCCTAATTCAGCTGCACGGGTCCGGTCAATATTAATATCGATAGATGGATACTGGTATGATTGTGCTATTTGAACATCGCGCAAATATTTAATACTATCCAGTTTTTTCACCATCGTTAAAGCAAAAGCAACATTCTGCTTTTTATTCTTGCCGGTGAAGGCCACCTCAATTGGAGTTGGCGATCCCTGACTTAAAATTTTATCAGTAAGCTCAATAGGCTCGAATGACATTTTAACATCCGGTAACGCTATTTTCATTGAGTCCCTGAATCTATCTTTTAACTCATCCAAATTTACTTTATAGCTCTCTGCAAGTTGTACCTGCATAACAGCCTCCTGCGGGCCGGCCATAAATAAGTAAATAGGGTTTGTTGAGAACGATGACGGATGCGTACCAACTATGGTTGAGGTAATAGCTATATTTTTTCTACCTACCAAACCTTCAAGCACGTGTAATGCTGTTAAGGTAGATGTTTCCGTACGTTCAAGCCTGGTACCATCTGCTCCGCGCAAACGAACCTGGAAAGTACCTGAGTTAACTTTAGGTAATACGTCACGCCCGATTATCGCGAATAGCAAGAAAGCTAATCCAAAAGCCACCACTAAATAAATGCCCACAATTAACTTGCGGCGCGGCATCATTTTATCAATTACCTTAAGGAACCATACTCTGAACTTGTCGAATTTAGTTTCATCTTTACCATGATGCTCGGTAGCATGCTTAATCGCTTCCTCTTTCTGAGCCCACTGATCGCCCTCATCATCCATTGCATAACCATCTTTATGGCTCTTATCTTCATGCTCGTTTTTCATTATCCAGTTTGCCATAATTGGCACAAAGGTTTGAGCAAGCAGGTAAGATATGATCATGGCGAAACCAATTGCCAATGATAATGGTAAGAATAATGCTCCCGGTATACCTGTCATGGTAAAGGCCGGTGCAAACACCGCCAGAATACAAAACAAGATTAACAATTTAGGAAAAGCGATTTCTTTACAGGCATCCCATATAGCTAATGCTTTGGGTTTACCCATATCAAAGTGCTGGTGAATATTCTCAATGGTTACTGTCGACTCATCCACCAGGATACCAATAGCAAGCGACAGACCGCTCAGCGTCATGATATTTATTGTTTGATGGAATAAGTACAGGAAGAACACGCTGGAAATAACGCAGGTAGGAATAGTCATGATAACGATGAGCGCACCGCGTCTGTCGCCTAAAAACAACAATACCATTAAGCCGGTAAGTATCGCGCCTATAGCACCTTCTTCGGCTAAACTTTTTACCGCGTTTATTACATATATCGATTGGTCAAATACGAAAGATAGTTTAACATCCGGTGGTACCAAACCCTGGAAACGAGGTATCGCTTTCTTTAAATTCTGTACAACATCCCATGTTGATGCCGATGCCGATTTAGTAATTGGCAAATAAACCGAGCGTTTACCATTAATAAGCGCATATCCTGCTGTAACGTCGGCAGCATCTTCAACAGTGGCTACATCCTTCAGAAATATAGTTTGGACACCATTTTTATACAACGGGATATCACCAAAATCGCTAACGCCTTTAATAGTGGTATTGGCAGGCGTAAGATAGTTGAGATCGCCTATACGTACGTTACCTGCAGGCGTATTCTGATTATTATCCCGCAAAGCAAGCACCAATTGATCTGGTGTTAAATTATGCTGGCGTAGTAGTTGCGGATCGGCTTTAATAACTATAGTACGCTGGTTACCACCAAACGGTGCCGGTGCAACCAAGCCTGGTACAGTTGTAAATGCCGAACGGATATAAACTAATGCAAAGTCAAGCAACTCATTATTGCTACGTGTAGGGCTACTTAATACAAGCTGACCTACCGGTAGTGTCGAGGCATCAAAACGCAAAATAAATGGCGGCTGAGATCCCTGCGGGAAACCGGCCTGCGCCCTGTTAGTATACGCCGTGACCTCCGCCGCGGCCTGTGCCATATTAGTACCTTCGTAAAATGTTACTTTAATCAGGGTTAAGCCCTGTATGTTTTTTGTCTCGATGCTTTTTACACCAGACACAAATAGTAGTAAGTTAACGTATGATTTGGCAAAATACGCCTCCATTTGGTTAGGTGTAAAACCACCATAAGGGTGCGATACATAAATAACCGGCAAGTTAAGGTCGGGGAATATATCTATCTTAATGCTGCGTGTAGCATTAATACCAAAGAAAAACAATGCTGCTACTATAACCAGTATGGTGATTGGCCTTTGAAGGGCCCCTTTTATCATTCCCATTAGTGTATATTATGTATGTTAAAAGTTATTTATAAAAACTCCGAAATCGCCGGTTGCGGCTGCTTTATACAATAAAGCCTGCCAAACGTTGTTCGATGTAATATCCTGGTCAATTTCGGCACGGTTCAGCGTATAAAGCGCATCCGTAAAGTCAACTATATTAGCAAGCCCATTTTTATATAGTGCGAATTTTTGAATGTAGGCGCTGTTTGCCGCCCTTACTTCAACCGGTGCTTCTGAATAGTTTTTTAATGCGTTATTTATCTTGATGGTAGCTAACGCTTCCTGATCACGTATCTGCTCATCAGCAAGGTTATATTCATCACGGTATTGTGCAGATGTATATCGTTGTGATTTCACCTGGTAATGCACCCGGAACGGATTAGTTAGGTTCCAAACAAAAGCTACACCTAGTAAATAGTTGTAACGTGTTGGATCTGCACCGGCACCGTAGCTGCTGCTGTAATCATTTTCGTTTGATGCAATGTCAGATTTAAAGCCTGATCCCCTGCCCTGATATGTCCCAAAAAGACTAAACGTTGGATAGGCAAATGTATTTAAATATTTAGCCTGCTCATCACTCACGCCTATACGGTTGCGGTAGTATTTTAAAACAGGATGTTCTTCTGTACCACTGGCCGGTTCGGCATAAATATTTGTAGGTATTTTACTTATAAAGGTAGTATCAAGCACAAATTCCTGTGGTGGTATACCCAGATATTGAGCTAACTGATTAGCCTGATCAGCAACTGTTTGTTGTGCATTGGTTAATGATATTCTCGCATTTGATACCTGGGCATTTGCCAATGATGAATCTACACCTGGGTTTAAGCCATTTTTCACACGTGCGATAACCACCTTTTGCAGATCTAAACTGCGGTTAAGATTATCCTGCTGTGCTTTACTTAGCTGCTGGGCAACTAATAAATTAAGGTAGCTGCTTGCCACCCTTACTTCATGTTCAAATTGCTCTTGCGCTAAATCGCTTTCATTAAGCGTTACTACGGAGTTTTGAACCTTAACTTTTTCCTTTGCTCTGCCAAAAGCAAAAAAGTTCCAGTTAACGTTGGCTACGTAAAGTGAGCCAAAAGCGGCGTTCCAGTTTTGATTAGGTAGTGCAGGGCCGGAAGATGCTACAGCTAAGCCACCATAAGAACTTATAGGGCCATTAATACCGTCGGCGGTGCCGTAAGCTTGCTGTGCTGATACGTTAAGATCAGGTAGATATTCTGTTTTGGTTTCTGTTAACGAGGCTTTTGAAGCATTCAGCTGATTTACTTTAGCTTTAATAGTACCATAGTTTGAAAGCGCTAATTGTTCAGCATCTTTTATACTAAGTACTTTTTGCTGGGCCTGTACATTTACTAAAATTAAAATACCTGATAAACTTAAGAATAGACGTTTAGAAATTGTAACTAACATATTCGGTATTTTGATGCCGCAAAATTAAAACTATATTTTATATGAAAAAAATGAATTAATTTTGTGTTAATCATTAATAAAAGTAATAATGAATATCGCGATACATCATTTTAGATTGATAGATACCATATCAAAAGACGGAACCCTTACTAAAGCAGCCGCTACATTGCACTTAACACAGTCGGCACTAAGCCACCAGTTAAAGGAGTTGGAAAAGGAATTAGGCATAGATGTATTCAACCGAAATGGCAAAAAATTACATTTATCTGAACAAGGCTATCGTTTTTTGCGCAGCTCGGAGAAGATTCTAGCCGAATTAAAGTCGCTTGAAGAAGATATAAACAACTATAAAAACGGGCAAACCAGCAAGTTATCCATCAGTATGCAGTGCTATACTGCTTACCATTGGTTACCGGGCATTATAAAATACTATAAATCCCGCTGGCCCGATATCAACATTCAAATAATGTCGGAAGCCACCAGCCGTCCATTAGAATATTTAATGAACGGTGATTTAGACATAGGCATCATCCGTACCCAAATGGTGAATACCAAAATACGCTACGAGCCTATTTTTAACGACAGGCTTACCGCTATCATCAGCAAAGATCATCCGCTTGCGCAAAAAGATGTTATAGAGATTGCTGATTTTCAAGATCAGGAATTGATTTTGCCTTTGTATGATCCGTCATACCAGGATACGCCGATGATTGAATCATTAATACAGGCACAGCAGGTTAGGCCAAAAACACTGCATCGTATACATTATACCGATGCAACTATTGAAATGGTAAACGCTAATTTAGGCATAAGCGTAATGGCCGACTGGATTGTTGAGCCTTATTTAAAAAATAAAAACATTGTTTCCAAGCCAATGCATCACAGCGTGGCCAGCCGATCATGGTTTGCGGCGACCTGTAAACAAACGCCCGCCATACAGAATTTTTTAGAGTGCCTGAAAATGTATTTCTCAGGGGCAGATATGAGCATCAACACAACTGAAAAAGAACAACTTATTAAACAACATTCTGTTAAAATACAATATCCTGAAAAGTTAGCAGCAGCTACTGCAGTTTTTACTCGTCCGGCTGTAGCAGCCAGCTTGACACAGGAATTTAAAAATTACCAGTATTAATTTCATTAACCCCTCTTTACCCGAAGGGGTTAATAAACACCTGCAGATGAGGTTCTTTGGTTTGATATGTCTTTTATTTTTCTGTCTTTCAGTAGATGCGCAATTGGCTTATCGGCCCTTCCCGCAGCATTTACATTATACAAAGGGAGTTATCAACCCCAACAAATTTCCTCAATCAAAATTAGATCAAACTGTAGAATCTTTCTATAACCAATGGAAATCTCACTACATAAAATCCATCCCCAAGAAACAGGAAAATTACATTTGGTTTGAAGACAAAGAGGAGAAACAAGACAAAGAGGATAAACAATGTGTTTCCGAAGGGCAGGGTTATGGCATGATCATAGTAGCCTTAATGGCCGGATTTGATCCATCGGCCAAAAACACATTTAATAATTTATACAGGTATTACCATGAACACCCCAGCAATCGCGGCCGCCATTTAATGGCATGGGCACAAAACACACACGATAAAGATATTGATGAAACATCCGCAAGTGATGGGGATATGGACATTGCTTACTCGCTATTATTGGCGAACGCGCAATGGGGCAGCAAAGGCCCTATTAATTATTTGCAGGAAGCGAAAAGCACGATTGCTGATATTATGCGATATGACATCAACCGTAAAACATGGTCGGTTTTATTGAGCAATGGGATTGAAGCCGATAGCAGAGACTATTTTGATACGCGGTCGTCTGATTTTATGCCTGCTAATTTTAAAGCTTTTGAGCAGATTACAGGTGATACCCGTTGGAAAAATGTTATAGATAATGAGTACAAGCTTTTTGCCTATATGCAGAAGCAATACAGCCCGGATGCAGGATTAGTACCTGACTTTATAATTCGTTTAAACAAAAAAGCAAAACCCGCCCCGGCGCACTACCTGGAATCGGTTTATGACGGTGATTATAACTATAATGCCTGCCGCGTTCCCTGGCGTATAGCTACCGACTATTTATTATCCGGCGATCAGCGGTCGAAAGCATTCGTTCAAAAGATAAATCATTGGATCAGGGAGACAACCAGCAATAGCACTTATAACCTATCTGCAGGATACACCTTAGCCGGCGATGATATTAAGGATAGCCATTTTGAAGCGTTAAGTTTTATAGCACCATTCGCTGTATCGGCCATGGTTGATAAAAGTAACCAGCAATGGTTAAACAGTGTTTGGGATTATGCCGTGCAGTTTAAGCTGAAAGATT
>JABDDX010000028.1 GCA_013287375.1 Bacteroidota bacterium
GTATTCATCGGCAACCTCTTTTGCTATACGCGCACCTTCATAACTCAGCTCATAAGCCAGCTCTTCAAGGTGATAATCAGCCAGTGAAATTATTTGCGTGCTGAAGGTATTCGTTTCAATAATATCGGCGCCGGCATCTAAATACTCGGCGTGTATTTCTTTTATAATATCGGGGCGCGTAATATTCAGCAGGTCATTATTTCCCTGCAGATCAGATAAATGATCACGAAATCTTTCCCCGCGAAAATCCGCTTCGGTCAGCTGATACCGTTGTATCATGGTACCCATTGCCCCGTCAATTACGAGAATGCGTTTTTCTAATTCTTTTCTGATATCCATTTTTGAGTACTAAGTAGCTAGTATCAAGTATCAAGACCTAACGCGATCTCAAAAATCAGCTCAAATGCAAAGAAAAATCTAGCTACTTGATACTAACTACTTGATACTAAAAAAAAGCTTATGTCGAAAAGTCGGGCGATATATTGACTTTCGCTTATCTTTCCTAACCCTTTGTATTTGAGTTAAGTAGAATGTAGCACCTTGTGAAGCACAGGTTGCTAAGACATCGCAGGGTCTAATCCCTCCGTCTTTCTCTATAAGCAGTGCAAATGTGCGTAATTAAGTTGTAAAATGCAATAGGGCATATATACCCTATCTCACCCCGTTGTCATTTCGACAAGGTACGAGGAGAAATCTTCTTCGCCCTGCTATTCCGCTATGCATATTCGCCTTGCCAGCGACCATACTAAGTGCAAAAGAACTCTCCCTTCGTTCGAAATGACAGGTGAAGAATTACATTAAACAAAAAAGCCGTCTCTTTTGAAGACGGCTTTCAATAAATGTTTTCTTTATGCTTAGCGTCTTCTACCGAAAATACGCATCATCGACATAAACAGATTTATGAATGTAGTGTACAATACAAAAGCACCAATGATCACCAATTTTTTCGATTGCTCGTTACCGTACTCAATACCTGCGCCAATGCGTTTCAGCATCTGCATGTAGTAAGCGGTTAAACCAACCATAATAGCTATAAATAAAAAGCTGATGATGTAATCCAATTGAGCGCTTCTGAAAAGGAAGTTAACTAAACTGGCTACAAATACACCAATAAATACCATGAACAAGATAGAACCAAATTTACTAAGGTCCATTGAAGTTCTGTAACCTGCGATAGCCATTATACCAAATACCAGTGATGCGCTCAAGAATACACTGAATATTGAACCTGAAGTGTAGATCAAGCCGAAGATACTAAGCGTTATACCTATAGTAACCGAATACGCAAGATATAAAACTACCATTGCCACATACGACAAGCGGTTAAAGCCAAAGTTAATCACCAGTGAAAAAGCTAATGGTGCAAATATGGCCACATAACCTAAACCTGTAAAACCACCAGCAACCGGATCAATGATCAAACTTAATAAACTTGGCGTAAGGAAAAACTCAAACGCGGTAAAAGCCGAAACGCCTAATGCCACAAACATCCATGCAAATACTTTAGCTAAATATTTACGCGATGCAGTTTCGCTGTCGTCTAATTGTACTACACTATTATAGGTGTAGTTAGGGTTATTACTTTCCATTTTAAAATTCTATTTTCTTTTTTGGGTTATACAAATTTAGATATTAGCTGTGAGATTTCAGATATGAGATTAAATCCTTTCTCATGATAATATCGATTTTAAAGATATGACATATAGATATCAATATCTACATATGGTTTAATCAAATCTTATACCGCGATGCTAATTAAGCCTTTTTGTCAGTTGTTCTTCAATTAGCTTGAATACTTGCAGTGGTTTTAACCCACGCCAGTTCAATTCATCAAGCACACCGCCAAAGTTTATATAATAATCGATGTTATTACGTTTAAACTCCTCGATCACATGTTCGCGAAAATTGATACCTGCTATCCAGCCATCCTCAACCTCCTGAAACCACTCTTCATAATAACAATCATCGGATGAATGGAAATTCAATACATTTTCACCGATCAATATAAAACAGTTAATCCCCTGATCTATCATCAAATCGATCAGTTCCCGCTTCATCAACATAATATCGTTATTGATGGCATCGTTCCATTCACCAATAAATTCGATAATGGTATAGCCTCGATCATAATCAACAAACAATACTTTTAGATACAGGGTATTTGAACCGAACGAATCCCACTGCGGGTGCAACAAATAGTTGTATACCTGCTTATCAAACTCAAACTCACTATACTGCGTAGCATAAAAAGGCGAAAACTTGTCCTCCGATGCTACATAGTCATCTCTCCAACGGTAATATGGTTCTATTTCGTGCATTTATTTCTCCAATGTGCAAATGTGCGGATATGCAAATGTGCGGATTTTTTGAATATGCAAACGTTCAAACCGAATCATTTGCACATCTGCAAATACGCATATTTGCACATCAATTCTTATAACTCTCCACAGCTTTCCTAACGCTGCCGTGCTGCTTTAACAAATCTGCGGCTGTTGCTTCATCAAGCCCTGTCTCACTCATTATCATTCGGGTGCCGCGGTCTACCAGCTTGTTATTGGTGAGCTGCATATCCACCATTTTATTGCCTTTTACCCTGCCCAGCTGTATCATCACCGCCGTACTCAGCATATTCAACACCAGCTTTTGCGCTGTACCCGCCTTCATCCGGGTTGATCCTGTTAAAAATTCAGGTCCGGTAACTACTTCAACCGGGTATTGCGCCTCGGCAGCAACCGGGCTACCACTATTACATACGATGCACCCTGTTGCAATATTGTTTTGATTAGCCATTTTTAGTCCGCCGATGACATATGGTGTTGTGCCCGATGCCGCAATCCCCACCAAAACATCTTTATCATTAATGTTATATTCCTGCAGATCTCTCCAGGCTTGCTGAGCATCATCCTCAGCAAATTCAACGGCTTTGCGAATGGCGGTATCACCACCTGCTATAATCCCAACCACCATATCAAAAGGCACCCCAAAGGTTGGCGGGCATTCTGATGCATCAACCACACCCAAGCGGCCACTGGTACCAGCGCCTATGTAAAACAATCGTCCACCCGCTTTCATACGTTCAGCAGTAATGCTTACCAGCTTTTCAATCTGCGGCAAAGCTTTAGCTACCGCGAAAGGCACAGTCTGGTCCTGGTCGTTTATATTTTGGAGGATCTCTGCAACAGACATATTCTCCAAATTGTTATACAGCGAGCTTTTCTCGGTGGTAGATTCCATTTCGGGTGGTGTTTTTACAAAATTGGTTAAAAATGAAACAGGATTATAATTTTATAAAAACAAATCGTAATTGTCAGAACCTGAATTTATTGAATTAAAGAATTACCAGAATTCAATAAATTCCAAAAAATTCGGGTTCAGACAATCATTTTTAAACGTCTTCTTAATTTTTTAGCGAAAGTTAATTTTATAATTTTTCTGATCGCGGCAATTGGCTAACTCTGTGTGTGACAATTTAGTATGAAAAAGGGCGCGGGCATCATCTTCAGATCTGTTATTTTAATTTTAATAGGTGTAGCTATTGGCCTTCTTATCGGCGATAACGATTTTTCATCAAGATACCTTGATGAACCTACCGTAAAAAACGACAAACTGGCTAAAGTACTACAACTGGTACGCCAAAATTACGTCGACTCCATAAATGTAGATAGCGTTGAAGGCGTCGCAGCCAATAATTTGTTACAAAATCTCGACCCGCACTCCGTCTACCTTCCTCCGAAACAAGCGCAGGCGATTAATGAAAAACTGGAAGGCGGTTTTAACGGCTTCGGCATTGAATACCAGCTTTTGCGCGATACGCTTTTTATTACCCAGGTTTATCCAAACGGACCGGCTCAAAAAGCAGGTTTAGTTAGTGGCGATGCAATTATCGACATCAATAATAAAAAATTCTCGGGCACTAATCTTACTACTGACAAGGTTGACAACATGTTTACCGACGAAACTAATAAACAATTAGCCTTTAACGTAATAACCCCTGTTGACCAACATGCTAAAGCTTTCACCGTGAAGCGTGGCCATGTTGACCTGAGCAGTATTGATGCTTATTATATGGCAACGCCAATTATAGGCTATGTTAAAATAAGCAAGTTTGCCTCCACTACCGATAATGATTTCAGACACGCCCTTGTTGATCTTAAGCAAAAGGGAATGAAAAAACTGATACTGGATATCAGGGGCAATGGAGGCGGCTATCTAAATACTGCTACCGCTATGGCCAACGAGTTTTTAACCAAAGGCCAGCTGATTGTTTACACTAAAGGGTCGCACGAGCAGCGGACAGATTATTTTGCTACTGATTCCGGTGTGTTTCAACAAGGTAAAATGGCGGTTTTGATAGATGAGTATTCTGCTTCGGCGAGCGAGATATTGGCAGGCGCCTTACAGGATCTGGACCGTGCCGTTATCATCGGCCGCCGTTCGTTTGGCAAGGGCCTGGTACAACAGCAATTTCCATTTGATGATGGCTCGGCAGTTAATTTAACGGTGGCGAGATATTACACCCCTTCGGGCAGATCAATACAAAAATCATATTCAGGCGGGATTGATAATTACCATAACGAACTCTCAAACCGGCTGAAAAAAGGCGAACTATTTTCGGCCCGGAGCAATATGAATGATAGTCTTTTCAAACAGCAATCACCTTACCATACCCTCAGCGGAAAACAGGTTTACAGCCACGGCGGTATTATGCCCGATATTTTTATACCTGCGGATAGCTCCGAGGATACGCAACTGATACAGGAATTAGACGACAATCAACTTTTTTCTGCTTACGTGCTTGACCGGATGCAGCCAGTATTGAGTAAATATAACTCAGCAGAAGATTTTGTGAACCATTTTGCAGTAAACGGAAACATGTTTGATGATTTTATCATCTACGCATCAAGCACCATAAAAGAGATGGATCCGGGAGATATTATCGTATCCAAACAAACCATAAAATTGCTGTTGAAAGCCTACGCCGCGCGTTTTAAATGGGGCGATGAAGCTTATTTTGAAACTGTGAACAACGAAGATCCAGGGTTTAAAAAAGCTGTGGAAGCAATTAAATAATTTGAACCAGAATTAAACGGATTTACAGGATAATAAAGTATCATCCTGTAAATCTGTCTAATCAAATAAATCTTGGTTCACCTATTTCTGCCTGAACCAAATCTGCACAGGTGCGCCGGTAAAATCAAAATGCTCTCTTAATTTATTCTCAACAAAGCGGTAGTATGGTTCCTTAACATACTGTGGCAGGTTGCAAAAGAACGCGAACATTGGCGATGAGCCTGCAATTTGGGTGATGTATTTAATTTTAACGTATTTGCCTTTGATTGATGGCGGTGGCATCGCGTCGATGATCGGCAGCAATACTTCGTTTAATTTTGATGTAGGGATACGTTTAGCACGGTTTGCATAAACTTCGTTAGCAACCTCAATTACCTTTAACACACGTTGTTTTTCGGTAACGGAAGTAAATACGATAGGCACATCCGTAAACGGTGCGATCTTCTCGCGGATCATCTCTTCGAAAACTTTAATGGTTTTGTTGTTCTTCTCAATCAAATCCCATTTGTTCACCACAATAACAACACCCTTCTTATTCTTCTCAGCAAGGTGGAATATATTGATGTCCTGCGACTCGATACCTTCAACAGCATCAATCATCAGGATAATCACGTCAGCCTCTTCAATCGCCTTAATGGTACGCATAACCGAGTAAAATTCGATATTCTCCTTTACCTTGGTTTTTTTACGCATCCCGGCAGTATCAATCAGCATAAAATCATGACCGTACTGGTTGTAATGGATATGGATTGAATCGCGGGTTGTACCTGCTATCGGCGTAACAATATTACGATCCTTACCAATTAACGAGTTGATGATTGATGATTTACCCACATTTGGGCGACCAACAATAGCGTATTTAGGTAAAGTGTTTACTTCAGTTGGCTCATCATCAAAATGCTTAACAACATCATCCAGCAATTCACCTGTTCCTGAGCCTGTCATGGACGAGATGTTGTATAACTCGCCCAAACCTAAACTGTAAAACACCATTGAATCAGACAATAACGACGTATTGTCCATTTTATTAACCACCACAAATACCGGTTTCTTGCCTTTACGCAGCAATGCTGCTATTTCATCATCTAAGTCGGTAATGCCTGTGGTTACATCAACCACAAACAAAATAACACTTGCTTCTTCAATGGCGATAATTACTTGCTCGCGGATGGCAGCTTCAAATACATCTTCGGAATTAGCTACATAACCACCGGTATCAATAACAGTAAAGCTGTGGTGTGTCCATTCAGATACACCGTAGTGCCTGTCGCGGGTTACGCCGCTTACGTCATCAACAATAGCCTTGCGGCTCTCGGTTAAACGGTTATATAATGTTGATTTGCCTACGTTGGGCCTGCCCACTATGGCTACTATATTGCTCATGTTTATTATTAGATGTGAGATGTGAGACTTGAGATGTGAGATTTTTTACCTTAACCTCAAATCAACATCGATATATAAAACAAGATATTAGCTTAATCAGATGCGAAACCAATGGTCTCAAATCTCATATCTAATATCTCAAATCTTTCTTATTCGTACCCAAACTTTTTCAGGTAATTTTTTTTGCTGCGCCAGTCGGGGATCACTTTCACAAACATTTCCAGGAATATTTTTTTCTGAAAGAAGTCTTCCATATCCCTGCGGGCGTAAGTGCCAACAATTTTAAGCATGCTGCCATCCTTGCCTATCAATATATTTTTCTGCGAATCGCGTTCCACAATAATTTCCGCGCTGATGCGGTGCAATTTTTCTCCCTCAACAAAGGCTGTAACAATTACCTCGCTGCTGTACGGTATTTCCTTTTTGTATTGCTTAAATATCTGTGCACGTATCATCTCAGAAGCAAAAAATCTATCGTTACGATCAGTCAAGGCATCCTTTTCGTAATATGGCGGATGTTCCGGCAAATGCTCAATAACAAAATTCATTACCGCCAATACGTTATAATCCTTTAATGCTGATATGGCAAAGATCGCTTTTGGATTTAGCTTTTCTTTCCAAAACTCAACTTTAGCTTTAACGGTTTCTTCATCAGATTGATCTACCTTGTTGATCAATACCGCTACCGGCGCTTGTGTGCCTGCTAGTTTCTTTAATACGTCTTCTTCATCATACTCCTCGTAGATGTCGGTAACCAATAAAATCAGATCGGCATCAACTATTGAACCATCAACCTGGTGCATCATACTTTCGTGCAGTGCATAGTGCGGTTTAATAACTCCGGGAGTATCAGAAAATACTATCTGGTAGTCTTCTTCGTTAACAATACCCAAAATACGGTGACGTGTAGTTTGCGCCTTGGGGGTGATGATCGACATTTTTTCGCCCACAAGCGCATTCATCAGCGTTGATTTACCTGCATTTGGCTTACCTATTATACTTACAAAACCTGCTCTGTGGGCCATAAAAAAATAAATGAAATATTATTTGGACTGCAAAGAAACGAATTATATCTTTGCAGTCCAATTTAAACCGGATGTAAATTGCATTTTTGGTTTAACTGGAACACTCTTAGCAGTTATGAGCTAAGAGGTATAATAACAAACACAGTGCGGGATGGAGCAGTTGGTAGCTCGTCGGGCTCATAACCCGAAGGTCGTAGGTTCGAGTCCTGCTCCCGCTACCCAAGTAATAAAAAACGCCTTTAATCTTTCGATTAAAGGCGTTTTTTATTTTGATATAATTGAAAACTAAAAGCATGTCGTCTTCCCGAGTGGAAACTTTGCTTGACCCGCTGATTTCTAAACCATTATGCTGGCGAACTTGTGGAGGAGACAGCAGAAGGGCCGCTTCTATTAATCGTTAAAGCCAAGAGAGCTTTTACTGAATTTATACCGAACTGATTGTTAATAATAATGGAAAAAACAACAGTGGCTCCAGCTACATTACTAAATATAACACTACTTTGACCATATGCAACAGCCTGTGACTGAGAACCTAATGTTATTTGAAGATTGCCAGTAGTTCCGATTTGATCCCAATTAGTAATTAAAATAGTAACATTCAATATTTGATCGTCGCTAATAGAAATTATACCCCCTTTTCCTTGAAGAACTTCAATAGCAACTATAGGGTGACCGGGTTCTGATAAAGCAACAGGAACGGCATAACCAGGGCCACTATAAGTAGGAATACTATACGAAAATTCAATTTCACTATCCCACTTCAAATTTAAGTTGCCAACGTTTATTATTTTACTTGTTAAATCAAGTGTACCTAATGTGATATTTGCATCTGATGAAGCCATAAAATTAAGATTATTGTGATTTTAATAAGGTTTAAGAATATGATTAATAAAACTCATAAGAATCTCATTATCATTACTAAACCAAACTTATTAAAAGTTTTTTAAATAACAAAATATCTAATCAACTATAGCTGTTAACCTTTTTAGGACTATCAAATAAAAAAGCCTTTAATCGGAAGATTAGAGGCTCTTTTGTTTTGGATAATTTTATAAAAAACGCATTAAATCTATGTAATCCCTGATTCAGTTAATGTTTCCTGAATATTAAACCCACAGATGAGGATATCGCCTATTTGTTGTTTACTTGCCACGTTTATAATTACATGCGGAAACATATCTACATTGGTTATAAAATATGTTTCATTACCTATTTTTGCCACATCGTTATCCACGTTTATTTCATTAAGTGATATACTCAGGCCTTTGCCAATGGCTTTAACAACGGCTTCTTTACTGGTCCAATATTTATAAAATACATTCAGCTCGTTGTTTCGAATATCGGCCCATTCATTCGCACACCACAGGTCTTGAAAATCCTCAATATCCAGTTCTTTAATAACCTCTGCATCAATACCTATTGTTGTTGTATCGTTTGAAATAATACAGCCAACAAAATTACCGGAATGCGTAATATTAAATCCTACCAGGTCATTCTCAAAATAAGGCTTACCATAGGCATTATACTTTATTTCATTTAAATTTATCGCGATGCCAAAGTCCTGCAAGCCCTGTTTTAACAGCAGCTTACCGAACAAGGAAGCATGCGCATCCTGCCATCTTCTGAACTTCTTTATTTTCTCCTGCTGATCTGCGGGTAAAAGGCTCAGTTTTTCCATAAAAAGCGGTAAGCTTAATGGATCATTAATCAAGTAATAGTATAACGATGTCATAATATATAAATGAAAATACTATTGAATAAAAATAAACATTTTTTGTTTAAAACTTGTTTTTAAGCCTTCTAAACAAATAAGCTGTAATTCCGCAAACAGCTATAACAGGCATCAAAAAAGATACTTTTTTAATGGGTTTAATTGCATCTCTGTACAATTTTCGCACAAAGGCATTTGAGAAATCACCAAATTTATGAAAAGGACTAGCCCAGCAATAGGCTAGTGTAAAACCTACCTCACCATCCAAAGGGACTACCCCGTGATGCCAATATGGCGGGATATACAGGGCATCCCCTTCTTCTACATTCACCATTAATGGATCAAGGCTAATGTCCGGGTTTAATACATGTCCCTCCATGTGCAGCTCCTGCTGCATAAATGCAGCAACATGTATTGAATTTTGAATCCCCGGTGAAAACAAAGCAACCTTCTTACCACCTTTAATTTGGCACATCAGGGTTTCATCAGTATCATGATAATGCCACGTAGTTGCGGCTCTGCGATACATGAACATTCTCATGCGATCATATAACCTGGGCTTTGGTGAATCCGGTAAAAATTTAAAGCCCGGCAAGTCTGCGATTAATTCTCCAAAGCGGCTACCACGAAAAATCGGTTCTGATGGCATACTAAATATATGGTCTGTGCCACTAAATAGCCTATTTATTGCCTCATAAAAACCCATTTCTATTCCCATCCTGTTTTTAACCCGGCCATAATTATGATGCGGATACGCGCAATGACGAAAATCCTCACAAGTAGATTTCCAATAGTCAATATCGCCCCATTTATTTGATGCAGGCCAATGCTTAATTGCACCTTTTATAAGGCAAGGCTGATTATTATTTACCCATTTTTTTATAAAAGCGTCTTTGCTTAAGCTTTCAGCGTTTACAACCGGCACGCTTTTAGCATTAGCCATACCTGGTACAATATGAAAAAATTCTTGAATTATTTTTTCCATTTCGGCAGGTTCTTGTTCAATCAAAACTGGATTACTCATTTGAAAAGTTGTTTAATCAGTTATACAATATGTAATTATTAAAAATTAATGGAGAAATTATAATAGGGAACTGGCTAGCATACTATCTATTTTGTAATGATTAGATACATATTCCGCTTTGCCTGAATCCATTTTTAATATTTTGTCTGCTACGTCAAAATAATGGTCGTCGTGGGTGATGGCAATTATAATTTTACCTTGCTCCCGCATTTCCGGAAGTATTACTTTGTAAAAAAATCTTCTGTATTCAGGATCCTGATCGGCAGACCATTCATCGAATAAATAAATCGGAGAATCTTCAAGAAAGCACTGCAGCAGTGCCAGTCTTTTTCTTTGCCCGGCAGAGAGATCGATAGTACTGTATTCATTATCCTTAAGTTTTACCTTGTCAGTTAACCCCAGCATGGTAAGATAATCAGCTATTACTTCATCAGGTTGCTCGGTATCTATACCATAAAGCTTTTCAAAAAGATGACAAGGGTTAAATACAGCAGAAAAGTATTCACTTAACGCAGCACATTCCACAGCCTTTCCGTTGATTGATATTTTACCTGAAGTAGAGGGATATAACCCGGTAAGCAATTTAGCCAGAGTAGTTTTGCCGCTTCCATTACCCCCGATAATAAATATGATCTCGCCCCGTTCTGCTTCCAGGTCAATCGGGCCTATTGAAAAAGTCTCTCCGCCCTTATTATTTTTATACTGATAGGTGACTCCTGTAGCTTTAATATTTAAAACACTTTGCTTATCAATGGCTGACACTAACTTACCGGTATTAAGATCGGCCGGAATATCGTTAATGAACAACTGTATTCTGTTCCACGCAACCCTTAATAGCATAACGCCCGGAACAGAGTTTAGAATAACATTTAGAGGGCCATTTAAGTATAATAAAAGGATTACAAAGTTTGCAACCTTATAAAGCTCAATATCAGGAAATAGCTCCGGTATACCAAAGGCTGAAAGGCCCATTAAAACCATGAGCGACAACTCACCAAGTAACGAGGCATATAAGAGCTTGGTTTGGGCTATACTGCTTTTCTCGCTAAATTCATGAGCCGTATTGGCAACGTCATCACCATATGCAACTCTTTTTGATTGATGTAAGCTCAATTCCTTATATCCGTCAATAATGCCGCTTAGCAGCCTCATAAATGTATTTTGGCTATCTCTTGCTTTTTCAAAATAAACATGCGTGGCCCTGCTTATGGCTGTGTAAACTATTGAAATAACAACAATAAGCGCAATTGTAAGTATTGTTGCCCATAGCTCAAGTGTTGCCAGGTACAGAAAAATACCTGCCACTGTAACTGTGCTGCTAATAAGTGCCACAATCATGTTTACAGCGTTACCTATTGTGCTTACATCATCATTAAGGGTAGAATATATACGCCCTTTGTCAATCTTCTCAAATTTGTGATAAGATGTAGAAAATATCTTTTTAATTAGCTTAACTCTTACATCATACACTACTTTACGTGTTGTATTAATTAAGCTTACTTGTACATAACGCCTGCCGAGCAGATATACCAGCAACATTACACCGTAATAAAAGGCCAGGTATTTTACTTCTATACTTTCTCTTAATGATGATGTAATAAGCAATATCATGCCCATATTTGACAATCCTGACAGGATGCTCATCAAAGAAATCAGCGGTATTTTACTTTTGAAGTTATAACCCGAAGGCAAGAACAGCGATATGAAATAAGACAGGTAACTGGTAAATATAGACGCAATAATGAGTTTGATCATTACCACAAAACTATCAGGGCTCCAAACCCTTATCGCCCCCCATGAAAACCCAAATACATTTGGCAACAGGTATATACTGTAAACAACCGGAGTTATCAGCAGCACAGCAATAAAAAACTGAAAAACGCTCTTGCTATCAGGCAGTTGCAGCTTTCTTTTTTTACTAATCCGCCCTAATTGAAAAAAGAGAATTAACCCAATAATTACAAATGTATAAACCGCTAACGCAGCGCTAACTATTGTAAAAATTTTATCTCCGCTGTTATCCGGCTCCGGCAGCTTTTTAAGATCCTCTCCTGAAAGCATTGCCATAATTTTGGCACCCAGGTATTGGGCTGCATTGCTGCTGGAATTGGTTAGTATAACAAGCCCCAAATGTTTACCCGGGATAAAAGCGACATATGATGTAAAATTGGGGTTTACACCATCGTGCATAATTTGGCCATTGCCGCTAAGGGAAACCTCCCAGCCCATAGCATAGGACATTAGCCCCGAAGGAGCAACCGTTTCATCGCGCTGATGAGTTATGTAAGCATATTTGTACAGCGGAGAGGTTGTGAGCCCCATTTGAAAGCGCAACCACTTAACCATATCATTCGCGTTTGATATTACATATCCGGCCGCGTTATTACCTTTAAATACAGGCGAATTGTATGCCCTTGCATTTAAAAACGACACTTTATAGCCTTGGGCAATAGTACCATCGTTTACAGGCACACCTATGGTTGTGTGTGCAAGTTGCAAACTATCTAATATCTCGTGCTGTATGTAGTTTTCAAACGTTTTACCTGTTATGGTTTGTATAACCAACGCTATAATATCATAGTTAATGGTTGCATACTCATATTGCGTTCCGGGCAAGTTATGAAGTTGAATTGTGGACACATTTCTTACCGTTTGCTCTAATGCGGCTGCATCATTACGTTGTGGTATGGTTGAAATAGTTTTCCATGGAATTCCACTGGTGTGGTTCAGCAATTGCCGAAGCGTAACGGGTACAAGAGCGTTTTTATAAGTAACTTTAAACCACGGCAGGTATTTCGATACAGGTTCATCAAGGTTGATGTGCTGTTCACTTACCAGTTTAATCATAGCTAATGCTGTAAAAGCTTTACTGCATGACCCTATCTGGAATAAAGTTCCGGGGGTAACTGGTGTCTTACGCTCCAGGCTGCTATAACCGTAAGTTTTTATCTGCTGCTGATCGCCGTTTACAATGGCGATGCTTAATCCCGGCACATAGTTATCCTTCATTATTTTATTAATGAGCGAATCTATACGCCTGCCGGGTACAGCAGGCAGTTTCCCTGCATAGCTATTTAAAGACCCGAGAAACATAAGGGCAACAAACAGCAACATCCCTGCCGCCGGTGCATGTAATTTTTTGTAAATCATTACTTATAAGTTTATTTGCGTAAGTAGGCCAGTAGATATAAGCTTTATAAATATGCTGGCGCAAAAGACAATTGATGTAATTGTTCCGGATTAATTCCTCTTTCAAAAAATGATGCGGTAGATTCATTTGAAGCTTTGCACAATGCAAGTGCAAGCACTTCCGAAGCATCAATAAGGGGTAAAGTTTTCACCTTTAAGCTTTTTACCAATAGTGAAAGTTCGGTACAACCCAAAATAACAGCATCTGTTTGCTCCGCCTCAAAAAAGCCGAGCGCCCGCTCCAGTAGTAATGTTGCCCGTTGTGTAATACTCCCTGCGTTTGCTTTAATACCATAAACAGGATTGTAAATCATATTATGAATTACATTATGCTGGAACAGCGGGTCAGGAAGCACAACCTCGTAACCAAAATTTTGTAAAATGCTTTTATACATCCCAAACTTATAGGTTCCATTGGTGGCCATAAGCCCCACCCGCTTTACATTTTTATGGTTCTCTTTTATAAACCTGCAGGTTTCAAATGGCATGTTAATTAACTGAACATTACAGTTCATTTGCTTCAATTGCTGCAGTATTACATTAAAAATCTCCGGTGAATAGGTAGTATTACAGGCAAGGCCCACTACGTCTGCCCCGGCCAGTTCCAGCTTTTTAACAATAGCTGCAATTGAATATGCCGGGTTTATAGTGGTTTGTCCTTCTAAAAAAGAGGTCCGGTCCGTAATGGTACCAGGCAGAGACATCAGTATCACCGGTAAATGATCCTGATCAGATGCGGCCGGGGTTTGATTTAGAATCGCTTGCATAAGGTTTAAGCCCGCTTCAGGCCCCATACCACCCACAATGCCTATTGTTTTGTTCTTAGTTCTTGTTATCATAACATAAGCTCTAAATACTATTCTGACATGGATACCAATACTTTTCGATCACCGGCGTATGGGTTACGGCCATGAGCTAATAATTCATTGTCAAGTATCAGCAGCTCATTTTTCTCCCAAACAGGCGCTACGGTTACTCTTTCAATAGTGTTTAATACCTCTGTAATAATATCTTCGCTAATGTTTTTACCATCGCCAAACGTTACATACATCGGGTATTCTTCGGGCGAATCATAAAGTATGCTTAGTGTTTCCTTCATGTCTTCGCCAAGTTGTATAGGGTGAAACTGATCTATCTGGTTAAACCATAACCGTTCTCCTGTAATCCGGTGGTTGATAATTCCTTTACTGTACTGCTTTAGTTTTATGTTTCCATTTCCGCACCAGGTTAAATCTATTCCATAAGACTTGCAATAAGCTTCCAGCTCGTTTTTGTCCTCTGTTTCAAAAGTCTCCTGCCATGATGGGCCTAATCCCGCACCGCCATGCAAGTTTCTTACATAAATCAACCCTTTATCGGCTATCTCATTTACAATCTCCGGATCCATCTCTTTTAAAATAGCCCGGCTATCCGCAATCAGCGTCTCCCCACCTTCGGAAGCAGGCTGAAGGCAGCTAAAAAAAAGCTTGTTCGGCCACTTGGCTGAGTAAGACAACTCATTATGCATGGTGATCTTTTGTGTTTTGTCATATTCTGTAGAGGTATATATGTTAGACGATAATTTAGTGCGTGGTGAATTACCATCGATATAACTCATAAACTTTTCTGAAATCGAATCAACAATGTGCTTAAAGTTTTCTTGCGTATCTATTTGAACACCTTTAAATTTTACAGCAGCCCTGGTTAAAGCATTGTCAATTGCGACAGTATTTGCTTTATAATAACTTATAAATGCATCAGGAGTTAAGTTGGGCAGGCTTATCACCTCAAGCACATTTTTTGTAGTTGGTTTAAGTAGTGTTTCCATAATTCCGTTATTTTATTGGTTAGTAGTTGATATAAATTCTTAGTAATGCTGCATCTCTTTATTTGGCCTTACTCAAATTTGCCTTTGCATCTTTAAGTGGTCCTTCAATATCCCACATATCAAAGTTTAATTGCTTCGCCTTAGTTAAATTGGCGTAGGCCAGGTCGTATTTTTTTGTTTGATAGTATACCCCACCCAACAGACAATAAGACAATGAAGAATCGGGGAATAGCTCGATATTCATTTCCAAAAGTTTGCGGGATAACTCCATATCATGCGACATAAAAGTGTCTCCCAACTCATTTAGTGTATTAGGCTTAATTGTGCCTGCTGTTTTAAGGTTTTGAATCTCCGTAAGCATCGCGGCAGTGTTTTTTTCACGGTACATCCTGAATAAACTGATGGCCTGGCTTGGATAAACCGAATAAAAGGAAGTTGTAAACAAAGCATTTAAATTAAATTTTGTAGTTAATTGTGACAGGTATCCGGTCATTAATTCTCCCCGGTCGCTATTGGTAAAAAGCACAAAACCCCTCTTATTCTTAACTGAATAAAATATTTCTGACTTAAACCCATTGTTTATTCCATTGAAAAAGGCAAGCGTATCATCAGGCGTTTTTAACAGGAAGAAACCTTCGCTCAGCCAAATGGCATCGCTGCCTTCATTCATCCTGATAACTGGCTTCGTCATGCGTTTTAAACCGGCCGCCGAAAGGTTCTTTTCATTAAACATCCCTATAATCAGGCGGGCATAATCGGCTGCGGTGGTATGCATACCCGATGCCGGTACCGGATCCGCGTTTTTCCATTTTTTTACAGGCACTTCCATGTCCGAATAACCCACAGCATAATCTGTTGGTGATGCCGCGATATGCAGGCTGTCATTTTTTTCAACATATTTCAGATAAGTTGAATTTAAATGAAGCGGCCCCAGTACCATTTTGCTTACATAAACATCATAAGGCTGATTAAGTATTTTTGCCACCACCTTCGCCATGTATTGGAAACCTTCGCCTGAATAAACAAACTTACTGCCCGGCTCAGCTACAATTTCCAGTACTTTCGGATCGTTTTCCCATTGCCAATTTTCTATACCTGAAGAATGGCTCAATATCATATGTGCCGTAATCAGTTTATAACGCGGGTCATGTTTAAGGGGCTCATATTCGAGGTACTGATATAGCGGTTTGTTTAAATCGATCTTTTGCTCATCAGCAAGTTTTTGTACCACATAAACCAATAGCATTTTAGATAACGAGCATGCTTCAAATACACTGTTATCAGTTACCGGGTCTTTATCTTCAAGTTGTTTATAACCGTAATTTTTAGCGTATGCTACCTGATTGTTTTCAATAATTGCTATTGAGCTACCCGGTACACCTACCTCAAGCATCATTTTTTTTACTTCACTGTCAAAAGTATTTGCATAAACCCGTTGATGATCGGATACAAACGAAACAGGTTGCTGCGCCTTTATGCCAATGGGAAACATGATACCCGCCAGTACAAGTACCAGCTTTGCCACATAGTTAAACACATAATTTTTTTGGACATGATTGCGGAACCAGGGAGTCGTTACCGGATTGCTTAAGCCTTCGGGCTTAAAGTCCGATTCATAAATTGTGTTAGTTAGGATTTTCATAGCTTTAAAATATTTGATCCCGTTTTTAAGCACAGCATATACTGCCCAACCTTTTAAAGGGGCATATGGCTATAAAGCCCATTACCGCGAAGACTTAAAAAAACGAGTAGTTAATTTGTTATACAGCCGAAGAAACCGGCACTTTTTTGGTTAGATTATAATGGCAATGCTTCAAGTAAGCCTTCTGTCATACAATACCTGGCACCCTCCAGTACGTATTCCCTGATCATTAGCTTCAAATGCTCTTCGTCTTCAACCTTAAAGTTTACTTTCAATATTTCGATAAGCTCCTGGTCCTGCTTGTTGAAAAATGTCATTACGTTATCACACACTTGCTTAATATCCGCGGGCGTATTAAATCTATCGTAAATAAATTTTAACATGCTTAACGGAGCTACGTGCAAGCTGTCTACACTTGACACTGCGTAAAAACAACTGTTCACACCATAGAACTGCATAAAATTGATGAACGACTCTTTATCGAAATTTACAAGGTCAATATCAATATACTCATCACTAAACACCTTAACTTTTTTGGACTGTACCAGTTTTAGATCCTGGAATTCCTCGGGACTAAGATTCATTACCCGATCAATATTTAAGATATCTGCCTCACTATAAATGTTACTTTCATTTAACTGCGCGATGGTTGGGATGAGAAAATTTTCTTTATTTAGCTCGCATAATACAGCAGGGGATGCCAAAGCGTCGGACTCGCCGATAACTTTTGCAGCGAAGGATGCGAAACTACTCATTTCTATATCGCCAACTGTGTTAATAAAATTCTGGCAAGCATCCGGGAATAATGTTTTAACAGCGGGGAATGTCTTTTTGTAATTACTGCTGATATAGGTCTCTAATAACTCATTATTGCCTTGCCTGAAAATTGACGATTCAGGAAGCTGCGATAGATCCGGCTCTATATTGCACTCAGGCATTATACAAAGCTCTGTATCCGAATTAGTAAATTTGAGCAGAAAGTATCCTATTCCAAGAGCGCTATCTAATGTAAAATTGAGACGGTCTTTTACTTTATCAAAAACCTCAATCAATCTGTCGGCAATAAGGCTGGCTGATTGTATGATAGTATCATCCTTGGTAAGGCTACCGGCCTGCATAAGCACAAGTCCGATACCTGCCAATCCTGTAAAAAGGCCGTATGAATCGCATTCACCTGATTGGTCACATAACTGCTTTACTGCTAAAGCAGCATTTTTAACCATTTCCGGCAAATGGCGTTCAATACCATCTTCGGCATATAACTGCACTAATCCGAATCCTAACGAACCGTAGCCAAGAGATAATAAGTGCGCCTCAGAAATAGATGCAGAGGGTGCATTTATTCTTTTCTCTAACTGATTTTTGTCATAAGCAAGTGCCTTATGTACAAGGGTTTTTAAAAGATTATTTTTAAAACTGATGCCAATCCTGTTTAAAACAAAAGCCACGCCGGTATTGCCTATAGCATATCCGTTATTTTTATAATCGCGGTTGGTGATCCCTCCCCAAAAAATACCATTTTCGCTTTGGTAGCAATTATATAATAGCTTTAACGTATATTTTTCAACGTGATCAAGTAACCATAACTGGCCTGTTTTAAGATATAGTTCATGCGTAAACAGCAGTACGCCGGCAATACCATCAGCAACACCATACCTGCTGATGATCCCATTAAAATAGGCGTTACTGGTATAATATTCCTTTGCTAAGGCAATGGCTTTGTTCAAATATTGCTCCTCGCCAGTAAGCTCCCCCATTCTTAAATAAAACATCCCCAATCCCAATTTTCCTTTAAGCAGGCTGTAGTTATTGGTCGGATTCTCAGTTGAATAATTTTCTATCCATTTAATCTCATCTATTATACCGTTCCAAATTGATTTTTCATTGGTTGTTTTATACAATTCAAGCATAAAAAACAATGCTCCTACCCTGCCTCCGTAAATACTATCGGCCCTGGTACCCTTATCATTTTCACCAGTGATCCAATTATCATGGTGTTCCTGCATTTTGTAAAAAATTTCAAAAGCCAGGTCTTTTACTCTATTTTCAAATGTGTTCATAATTATCAAATTTCTATAGCGTTTATATGGTAGTTAATAAGTTCATAGTATTCAGGATAATGCTCTTTTAACTTTAGTTCCAGTAATTCATAAATCAGCCTGTTCTTTTTAAAAGTACCGCAGCAATGCATGTAACCTCCGTATTTTCTGTTGGCCTCGTGGAAGAACCCGATATCGCGGGGTATATCAACTTCATTTGGAAACAGGTGGGTAATACTCTTATTAGAGCCATCAGCTAATTGATTAAAAACCATCTGTTCATAAATCACATTAATATATGCCGAGTTAAGGTTTTTAATATTATCATTAATGTATTGCTCGTTAGCATGCAGAAAGTTGAATATTTCGCGTGTATAGTTTTTAAAGAAACTAACATCGGTCCCACCCAATATCCCGGCATTACTGTACGAAATACTATCTACCCCTTTTAATTTCTGTAAATAATCGGGTATGAAATTTAAACCGGTATATATCTCATTAAAAGTTGCCGTAGCATCCTTTACTGTGGTTTCAAAGTTTTGAGCTACAAGGGCAGCGTTCTCGATCTCTTCAGAAAAAGCATCCCATATAAATATGTCATTATCAACATGTAAAAATGGGGCATCCTGAATACGATAGGCTTCTATTTTGCCCAATGCCCATAAACCCGGGTGATATTCATTTAAGCTATTGAGCTCTAAAGACACCTTGGTGTAAGGAAGCTTCATTTTATCAATAAGCAAATATTTGCCGAGGTCATCTGTAACCAGTTCAACCTCGTCGTAAAATTTCCTTAACTGCAGGCAGCTTAACGCCAGGCTAAAGTAATTGTACCTCCTTGCCTGCCATCCGCCGTTCATACGCGAGTCTTTCAATGAGTCGCCCGATTGCAAAAAGGGCTTGGTCCAAAAGCTTTGAATTATTTTCATTTTTTTTGATATGGGTTTTAAGTTTGTTTAGAAAGAATTGACGGGACACAGCGATGCTGCGAAATAGATATTATCTATATTGTTTAATAGAAGTATAGGCGACTAAAAGTTTAATCTTCTTGCCATACCGGATTTAACATGTTATTAAATGATCTGGCTCTATTATTTCATTTGTATTATCGATCATTTTAACCAGGATACTGTCGAATATCGAAGTATATAGCTCGATGGTTGCATCATCAATATATGGGGTAGCGTATTCATGCATATTCAGCAGCCGCTCACTATTCAAGTTATAATTAACATTAAATGAGGTGCTTGTTCTTACGAAGTTGTCAAATTCAACACGGTTAACTTCAGATTCGCTCATAGGCTGCAGCTCCATTGCCTCCATTAAATGCCATCTTATAAAGTTAAATACGGTATCAAAATACTCATTCGTAAAATCCTCTTTGCCATTAATAATTTTATTAATTACTGCCAGGGAAATGGTATCGTGTTTCTTAAACTCCGATAGTTTTTGATCAACCAAACCGATAAGTTGCTTCCAGTTGGCGGTCTCGGGTATTTTTATTCTTACCGGCAGTTCATTTACAAAACAACCCAGTAAACGTTCGCCGTTCTGCTTTAATGGCCGGTTAAAACTTAGCAAGCCTACTAAAACATCCGTCTCCCCGGATAACAGGCTCATCGTATACACATAAGCCGCGAATAATATATTTTTGATCGTGGTACCTTCTCTGACGGCAGTTTTCTCCAGGTTTATCACCAGTTCCTTAGAGGATTTTTGCCTTATTGATTTGAATTGCTTTGGCCCTGTGTTATTATTTAATTTTAGTTTCTTACAGTCCATAAGTTCTTTCTTCCAGTAATTATGAACTTCTTTATTATTCTTGTTGATCAACTCCTGTATAATAAAATCTTTATATACGGGAGTTTGTATCTGGTGCGAAACATTGCCCTGCTTTACTAATATGCTATAAAGCTCATTAAGTTCTGCGATTACGGCGCTCATGCTCCAGCCATCAAGCATTGCACCATAAAATTCAAATAATAATTCGTGATGATGCTCCGATAGTTTGTATACGATCAACCTCCATAAAGATGCATTATTGGGGTTAATGTGGTTTTTCCGGCTTTGTTCTAAATACGCTGTTATCAGTGAATGTTGAACCGCGTTATCCAAATTACTCAAGTCCCTGTAATCTATCCCTACTTTTATGTTTTTATATATGATGTGCGCACCTTCTTCAACATTAAACCCTGTCCTCAAAATTGGGTGCCTGTTAACCATTATGTCAACAGCCGTTTGTAATACATCAACATTAAAATTAATATACATTACCGGTTGCATGTTTTGTTTAAAATACAGCAAATCTTCGGGCCGCGACTTATCACTATAGCACATGTATTTCTCTGTATCGCTCATCGGGTAAACAGCCTCAATATTCGGATCGCTGTATTTTTGCAGATACTGTTGCTCAAAAATCTCAAGCTCCTGCTCTACACGGCTGTAATCATCCAAACCATTCATTAAACCGGCTTCATCTATAAATGCTGCAAGTTGTTTTATGGTGTTATGTTCATATAAATTAGCCAGCGCTAAATTAATGTTGAAGTGATTGTTAAGGGTGCCAATAAGTTTTACAGACAGGATCGAATCACCACCTATCCTGAAAAAATTATCGTTTATACTTATTTCTTTTTTATTTAATATTTCAGACCAGTATTTAAACAGTAATATTTCTAAATCAGTTTGCGGTTTAACATCATTCACATGTTCAACATTTTTTAACTGCATCAGTGTGGTTCTGTCAACCTTTCCGTTTGACGTTACCGGTATTTGATCAACATATATGAAGCTTGAAGGGATCATATAATCGGGTAATTTTGCATTCATATAGGCTATCAGGTCATTTTCATTAAATCCAGCTTCTGTTACCAGGTAAGCCACTAATTGGAATGCGCCATTCGCTTCTTTTGCTAAAACAACCCCATTTTTTTATTTTATCGAATGAGGTAACCACATACTCTACCTCGCCTATCTCGATACGATTTCCGCGTATTTTTATCTGATTGTCTATCCGGCCAAGGTATTCTATCTCGCCGTTAGGCAACCATTTACCAAGGTCTCCTGTCCTGTACAACCGCGATTGGCTATCAAGAGGGTTAACCACAAACTTTTCGCTGGTAAGTTCTTCCCGGTTTAAATACCCTACCGCTACGTTAATCCCCGCCTATATAAATTTCGCCAGGTATCCCGATTGGCTGAAGCTGCTGCTCTTTACTAAAAATATATAAAGACGTATTGTCAATCGGTTTGCCTATTGGTATGCTATGATATTGGGTTGATGCCAGTACCTCGTGATAAGATACGTCGACCGTGGCCTCAGTTGGCCCATAAAGATTGTGCACCCTAGCTTGGGGATAGTAATCCAAAAATTGCTGAGCGTCAATAACCTTAAGTTCTTCTCCGCTGGCAAATAAATGCCTGATGCTGTGTAATGAATAGCCCTTATTAAACTCTTTAAGATAAACAAGCAACATGTTTAACATAGTAGGCACAAAATGTAATACAGTTATCTTTTCTTGCTGGATAAGATTACATAATTGCTCAGGACTTTTCTCAGCACCAGGCTCTGCCAGCACCAGTTTTGCGCCATACATCGACCACCAAAATAACTCCCATATAGAAACATCAAATACCAGCGGTGTTTTTTGTAGAATAACATCCCCGGGCTGCAATTCATATTTGTTTTGCATCCAGCAAAGGCGGTTTAACATGGAAACATGTTTAATTAATACACCTTTAGGCCTCCCGGTTGAACCGGAGGTATAAATAATGTAGGCTATCCCATCTGGTTTAGCATAATTACACGGCGCTTCGGCAGCGTTGCTTGCTATGTTAACCGTTACAGCCTTAATATTACCCGGTATTTCTACATTCTCCTCGTCCACAAATACCAATTGTGCTGCACTATCGTGTAACATATAGGCAATTCTATCAGGCGGATAAGATTTTGATATAGGTAAGTAAATGGCCCCGGCTTTTAATATACCAAATATGGCTACTATTAATTCAACAGATCTGTCGAGCAGTACGCCAATCACTTTTTGCTGGCAATCAAAATCGGCACGTAAATAATTAGCCACCTGGTTCGACTTTAAGTCTAATTCGCGGTATGTTAATGTCTTATAATTAAATTGTACGGCAACTCTATCTGGCTGAATTTTAACTTGTTGTTTAAACAGATCAAGAATGGTTGCATCTCCCGGAATTGGCATTGAGGTATTATTGAAATCCTCCATAATGATTTTTTTCTCATCCGGCGATATGATCTCAATGTCCTTTATAACATCCTGTTTATTGTTTAACAGCCTTTGCAATAGGCTTATGTAGAGTTTTGCTATCCGCTGAATATAGTTATCGCTAAACTTACTCTGATGGTATTTTAGCTTTAATTGCAGGCCTGAGCTAAAACTAAAGCTGAAAAGCAATTCCATATTTAAAGCATCCTCACCCGAAAACTGCTGTTCTTCCTCAATTTGTAATCCAACCTTTGAGATTCCTTGCAAGTCCTGGTTATTGAGATTTAGTATAGCACGTAGAGAATAAGTGCTGTTTTCGTAATCCTTACTAAGGTTTTGACTGAGACAGGCAACTAACCGGGGAAAGTTGAATTCAGAAAAATCATTCATCCTAACCGGGATAATATCATTATAGGTTGTTAACCTACCCGCATTGCTTACCGGTACAAAAGCGCATACATCATTAACAGACGAACATTTTTTTGCCAACACGCCAAGCGCTGCCAACAGTATAACACGTTTGGCCGATAAAGAATTGGCAATCTGATCTAGTTTTTCTGAAACGATGGCAGGAATAGTTGTTGTAACTACAGTATACTCCTCAATTACCCCTGTTCTAATATTGTCTTGGAAATAATTATTGAATTCGAACCCCTTTAAACGGTTAATCCAATAGTTACGCATCCTGACATTTTTGTTCGCATTCAATGCCTTCAGGTCAAGCTTTGATTCCATGGTTAAAATTGTGTTTATTGTGATAATTTTATTTCAGCTCTTAATTGCAAAGCTGCGTCAAAACGGCATGTGCGTTTTACTTTTGATGACTATTGCCAAAAGGCAATCAGAAGTTAAATTGAAATGTTTCGGCGGCATTGATTTCTTTATTGTCCTGTACTAAATCCGTATCCCCATATTCAATAATAAGTGCATTAGGGTTAGCTGCTATATTAGCAGTAAGCGTTTCAAACTGTTCCGCAATTAATTCAGCATCGGCTTTTGTAAAGTATTTTGATGCATATTCCAATCTGAAATGAAAGACATCTGCCCCTTCGTTACAGAACAGCGTAACCGGGTATTTAAAGGTTTTATTTTCAAACTCATATTGAATAAATTGCAGGTTGTTTGTTTCTACCAATTCTCTTTCATAATTCTGGAAAACAAACATGACCTCAAATAAACTTTTAACGGTGGCATCCTTACCTTTATTCAGTTCACTTATAATATCTGCAAGATCATATAGTTGCTTACTACTAGCTTTTACAAAGTGATTATGTACTTGTTGAACAAAGCTTTTAAAGGTTGCCTCTGTGTTTATTTTATTCCGTACCGGTAAGGTTTTCACAAACATTCCAATCACCTTATCTACTTCTTCATGTATACGGCCAGCTGTGTTAACGCCTATCACAAGGTCATCTTGCCCGGTTAATTGCGCCAGGAACACATAGAATATGGCAAACAGGCCTGAGAATGTAGTAATACCTTCTTCTTTTAAGAAGTTAAACAGTGGTTGGTAAGTCTGCTTGTCAATAGCAAATAGTACGTTACCTCCTTGCTGGCTGTTATCCTCATGCGGCACGCTGCAAGGCAAATCAAGCACAGGCGCAGGTGTTTCAAATTCTTTTAACCAGAATTCCCGAAGGGCAATATAATTATGTGTCTTTTTAAAGCCAAACTCCCACTCAGCATAATCTTTATATTGAATAGACAACGGCTGCAAATGCTCACCCTTATATATTTTTAAGAAATCTGTGTATAACAACGTTTGCGAAATACCGTCACATACAATGTGATGTACGTCCATTACTAATATTTTTTTCGCAGATGGTAATATGATTATACCGCAACGGATCAGCGGCCCACGCGCCAAATCAAAAGGCCTGATAAATGCATTGATAGCTTCAACAGCATTATCATCATCGCTGATTACTTTCTCAACGGGCGCGCTCAATTCTTCAACTATTACTTGCAACAACTCCCCTTGTTCAACTTTAAAAGTTGTTCGTAAACTTTCGTGGCGTTCTATTAAACAGCTTAATGCCTTTCCAATTTTTTCGGAATCAATTTTGCCACTCAACTCCCAGGCCATAGGCAAATTATAAGCAGTACTGTTTGGGTTTAAAGCATAATTGAAATATATCCGTTCCTGCGTTGCTGATAAATGATACGCCGGGGCAAAAGGGGCTACTGGGATTGTGTAGCTGTCATCCTTTTTAGCCGCAGCAACAAGCACAGCCTGTTTTTTGAATGGTCATGTTTTTAAACAAATCAGTCAGGGCTATCCTCACATCAAATTCCTTATAAATTTTCGCGATCAAGCGCATAATAGTTAGTGAACTTCCTCCCTGGGTATTAAATGCAGCATCTGTTGAGATCACCTTATCGCCCAGTAATTCTTTCCATATAATTAACAGCCTGTTTTCAATATCATTTTGCGGCAATACAAGCACTTCTTCGGCCTTATAATCAGCCAGTTGTTTGTAATTAATCTTTCCGTTACTAAGCAGCGGGAAAGCATCAAGTACCACTACTCTTGACGGAGCCATATAAAATGGAACGTGCTTTTGATTATATTCCTCAAGTGCGCTTAATAATTGGTCACCCTGCAAGCCGGCCTCATTTTTTATTACAAATGCAACTAACGACTGATCCTGGTTTTCTTCTGTAGCTGCTATAACAATTACATCTTTTAACAGGTTTGATTGCCTAAGTAAAGCCTCTACCTCGTCAAGTTCTATCCTGATACCGCGCAGCTTTATTTGTCTGTCTTCCCTGCCAATTAAATCAATAACGCCACTGGCCAGCATCCTTGCCTTATCGCCTGTTTTAAAGGCTATTACTTCACCTCTTGGCAAAGTGAGTTTTACAAACTTTTTGTTGTTTAATTCAGGATCGTTTAGGTATCCTTTGGTCAAATAATCTGAGACTATATAAATTTCTCCTGTAATTAAAGCGCCGCAAGGTTTAAGGTCATCCCTTAATATCAGTAGTTCTGAATCGGCTATCGGGCGACCCACAGGGATCCGTTTTTGCTTAATATCTTCAGCCTGTATCCTGTGAAAAGAACGAATCATCGTAGTTTCCGATGCCCCATATAAATTCACCAGCTGTATTCTGTTATTCAAAATATTAAACCAGTGCGTCAATTCTTCGGGAATAATACGCTCTCCCGACAATAGCACATATCTTAAATTTGAGAAGCTATTAGTGTTAACATCTGTGGTATTAATACTGCGGAAAACACTTGGCACACAGTGGATCATTGTAATATTTGAATCTTCAATCCATTTACCTACATTTTCCGGTGAGAAAAACGACTCCGATGCCGGTGGGATACAAATTGTTCCACCCGCTAATAATGGGACAAAAATATCCCGTAAAAAAGCATCAAAATATGGACTGATAAACTGACTGAATCTGTCCTGATTCGTAATATCAAATTCATTAATTTCCCAGTTTATAAAATGTTGTAAGCTGCTATTTTTGCCAATGATGCCTTTTGGTTTACCGGTTGTGCCAGAAGTAAAGTAAACGTAAATACTATCATCGCCATCAAAATCTATTTCAATGTTGCTTTGTGCTGCATTAGCTGCAATGTCATCGAATAAATAAACGTTTGCAACTGCACCAAATTTGTTAGCCGGTTGTACCGCGATAGTGGAGATCAAATATTCAAGGCAGATATCATTTACAATAGCATCTAAACGTGTTTGGGGTTGGGTTCCATCAATCGGCACAAAAACATGGCCTGCATTCATTACCCCTATTATCGCAGCAATAATATCCGTACGATTGACCAGGGATATACCGATGAAAGTGCCTTTTGGTAACTGCTGTTTTACCAAGAGCGCGGTAATGGAATTTGCTTTTTGCAGCAATTCAGCATATAAAACTTTTTGATCACCTTGTTCTATTGCAACCTTGCCCGCGTTTGTGGCAAAGCTATTACGTAATTGGTTTTGAATGATTTTAGAATTCATAATAATGTGATAAATAGGGTTGATATTTATTAGCTATCGTTAGACAGGATCGTTTGAGAGATTCTAACGGTTACTGATCTTAATTAAAAAATTTATCTAAAAAGATCCCGAAGGTGATAACCGTTATAAGCATATCATTTTCGTAAGGCGCATTAATCGTAAAGCCGTCCTGCATGTATATATTTTTAAGTCTTTCAACTTCATCGGGGTTAAAAAAGCCTTCTCTTTTTATCCTGTCGTATGAAAGTATATCCATCACATACTCCGTTTTTTTCTGGAGCAGATAAGGACTGCCGGGAGCAATAAAATGGAATTTCTCACGGTCGAATACCTCTTTAGGCATAAACCGGCTTGCCATTTTCTTTAATATATATTTTTCAGTAAACTCATTTAATTTAAGGTCAGATGGTATACGTGTTGAAAAATCAATCAGGTCTTTATCTAAAAATGGATACCTTACCTCTACCGAATTTGCCATAGCCATCCTGTCGCCATGGTCTGAAACCAGGTGGTCTACCAGTCTTATTTTATAGTCGATGTAGGCCCGTTTATTAACTATATCCAGGTCCTCGATCTTTCTTTTGTCAATAACCGGATGATTAAGACAGTTAATTTCGTCGAAGGAAGCATTCAGTTTGTCAGAATAAAGGCTCCTTTTAACCTGATCATATTCCAGAAAATTTCGTTCGTAAAAAAATGAGCTATCGCCCCACAACTTTTCGCGTAATGCTAATTCATCGTTTTGGGCGAGGTTTTGGATAATATCCATTTGCCGCATTTTATCAAAACGGTAACCAACATATCCGGCAAAAAACTCGTCAGCACCTTCGCCCGACAGGATCACTTTTAATCCTTTGGCCCTTACAGCCTCGGATAAACATAGGGATGCTGTATTATAGGTTTCTTTGATCGGGCATTCGCTGTAATAAATTGATTCCTCCAGCCTGTTTATGATATCATCATAGATAAAGGTTTTTTGATTGAGGTTTGAGTTACTTGCCTTAGCAATAAGCTTTTGGTATACTGATTCTGAGTGCTGCGATTCGATGAAATCAATTGAAAAAGCTTCTTTCGAAATGCCGGGCTGCAACTGGTTTGTTTTCATGGTGATCATCGATGAATCGAGCCCACCGCTTAAATAAAGCCCGGTGGGTACATCGGCACGCAACCGCAGGTTTATCGCTTTTTCAAACAGATCCTCTAACTCATCAATGTAGTCAGTTTCTGTTTTATTACCCATTTCAATGATTCCTTTAGGATAGTTTAAGTCCCAATACTCGGTATTTGTATACTCGCCATTTTGTAAAATGGTGAGGTAATGGCCATTTTCCAAGCTATTAATGTTTTTAAACATGGTCCTGGGGCTTATTAAGCCAGCAAAAGTCATAACCTGGTCTAAACCGGTTAAATCCACTTCCTTGTCAACCAGCGGGTGCGCAAGGATAGCCTTGATCTCGGAACCGAAAATGAATGTATTTTTTGTAAAAGTGTAAAATAGTGGGATGATACCCATCTGGTCTCTCACACAAAACATTGTATCCCTTTTCTTATCAAAAAGAGCAAAGGCAAACTGCCCGTTCATTCTATTGATGAAATTAATGCCGTACTCTTCATAAAGGTGTACGATAACTTCTACATCAGATTCTGTTTTAAAGCAATGTCCTTTCTGGCGCAATTCCTCTTTCAGCTCTATGTAATTAAATATCTCCCCGTTACAAAGTACAACAACACTGTTATCTTCGTTACTGATAGGCTGCATGCCATTGCTTAAGCCAATAATACTAAGCCTGGTAAAGCCTAATGCCACGTTATCAAAAAGCATAATATTCTGTTCATCCGGGCCGCGATGAATCAGTTTATCATTCATTTTTTGAACAATATGCCTGTCTTCACCGGATACATTGCCGGCGAATTTTATAAATCCGCAAATACCGCACATAATTTGTGTGTTTTAATTATTGTTAACTAATGGGTTGATAAAGAATAAGCCTGCAACAGATGCTGCTTTTTTGGATTGTTTAGGTGTTCGTAGCCCGCTCAGGAGGCGGCCTTACTTGTTAAACTATCTTTTTAATTATATAGTTTGAATGTATACCGATTCGGAGTCAAGTTCAATTTCATCAATACTTACCGAACTGTTTTTAAGTGCATTCACCATGATATTTCTGTAATAAATACTTAACATGGTTATTATTTCGGCGCTGTATAATGCTTTACTGTAAATAAATTGTACAAGCATCCTGTTATCGCTTTCAAACACTTCAATTTTAAACCCATACTGGGTAGTTTTTACGTCGCTTAATTTTATGGGTGAAATTTTAAGTCCCTCAATTTCTTCGGTAACCTGAATGTAATTTGCAAAAGCGAAATGTACATCTATGATAGAATCGTAAGTGTTTTCACCGTTCTTATTAAGCATTGTAACCATCTCATCATATTGAAAGTCCTGGTTATCGAACGCCTGTAATACACCTGATTTTACGCGCTGTAAAAAGTCATCAAAACTGCTGAAAGGGTCAACCTGGATCCTTAATGGAAGAATATTTATAAACGTCCCAACAATATTATTTAATTCAGAATGAGTCCTTCCTACAACATCAGTACCAATTATAACATCGGTGTTGCCTGAAATTTTGGATAGTAAAATATAATAAAAGGATAGCAGCAACATAAAGTCCGAAACACCCGCTACTGCACTGTATGCTTTAAGTGCGGTATACAAATCACCGTCTATCGCCAGCTCTGTTACCGAAGCCTCGGATATATCCTCATATTCTGTATTCTGTTCCTGGGGCAAGTCAAGCTTTTGTAGCTTTCCTGCTAATTTTTGTTCCCAAAAACTTAGCTGCTCAGGTATATTTTTCAAAGCATCTTTTTGCCACGCCGCATAATCAACATATCTTAAGTTGAGTGGCGGCAGGGTTTCTCCCTCATAGATTTTTACAAAATCATTAATCAGTATGCTCAACGAAAGCCCGTCACACACAATATGATGAACGTCTATAAATAATACTGCACCAAACTTTTCTCCTTTTAACAAGCTATATCGCATTAAAGGCGCTTCAGACAAATTAAACGGCTGTACAAAATTGCTGAATGCCTGACTAACGTTTGCAAATTCTTCTTGCTTAAGCAAAACGGGCTTTAATTTAACATCCGGGTTAATTATTTCTACAATACCCGTTTCCGAAAATGTAAAAGAAGTCCGCAGGCTTTCGTGCCGGTCAATCAATGCTTGAAATGCATTTTGCAGCCGGGTTTCATCTACTTGCCCCTCAAGGGTAAAAGCACCTGAAATATTGTATGCCAAGCTATCAGGCTTTTGCAGATACTCATAAAACAAGCGTTCTTGTGCGGATGATATCAGATAATAATCCTTGTTCTCCAACCTTTTAAGTGTAGTATTTTTATACCCGACACTTTTGTTTAATAATTCCGATTGTTGCGCTAAGGTAGGATTACTGAAGATGTCACTTAACTTTATACGTACTGCAAGTTTTTTGTATATCTCGTTTATCAGCTGGATGGCCTTTATGGAA
>JABDDX010000029.1 GCA_013287375.1 Bacteroidota bacterium
CCTGTTATTAACAATATTAATGTAGAATTACCAACATAACCAAACACCAGTACAATAACAACCGACAATGCATTAAGGCCTGCCAAAATTAAAGTGGTTTGTATGTGGCTGTAACCAAGTGTTAAAATACGGTGATGCATATGGTTACGATCGGCCTTAAAGGGCGATACGCCACTTGCAATGCGCATGGTAAATACACGTAAAGTATCAAATATTGGCCCAATTAATATAGCGAAGGTTAATGCAGGCGCATTAAATACCGCAGGCATATTGGTACCTGTAAATTTGTTTAACTCAATAAATTTAAATGCCATTACTGCCGATATTAACCCTATCAGTAATGATCCGGTATCGCCCATAAATATTTTCGCTGGCGATAAATTAAATTTCAGGAAACCTGTTGTAGCGCCCACCATAGCCAGTGCAACCGCAGCAAGCTCATAATGCTTCATGTAAATAAACAGGGCGGCAAAAATACCGTTAACCATCATGCAGGTAACTGATGCTAAACCATCAATCCCATCAATCAAATTAAAGGCATTAACAATAAGCATAATAAGCAAAATAGATAGTAAAGCGCTTAAAAAATAAGGCAGTTCAGTAACTCCAAATATGCCATACATGCTGGTTAAGCGTATATTACCAAGCACAACCAATATTGCCGCCACAATAAACTGCATTATGAATTTAGTGGTTGAGTGTACGCCGGTTAAATCATCTTTAAGGCCCATTGCAAACAAAATAATGCAGGCAGTAAGCAGGTAATTAATGGGTAAGGACTTATCTGCAAAACCAAATAAAAGTGATGTTATGGTAAAACTCACAAAAATACCAACACCACCAAGGCGCGGTATGCCATGATCGTGATGCTTTCTAAAACTGCCAAGGTCATCATATAAATGGCGCTCGCGGGCAACATGCAGTATTGAAGGGATTGCAAGTACAGTAATCATTATAGAGAAAGCTATAATGAACAAGTAATATAATATGGGGTAAGTATGTAAATATTCTTGCATATGGCGTACAGTAGCTAAAAATTAATTCTTTTTATCTCAAACAATAAACGTTCCTTAACAGACCGGTAGGTTTTTACTGATTAAAAGTACTGCCCAAACTTTCGCAAAGGCTTCATAATCAATGCAAACCAAGGAAACCTAATCCCGTTGTTACGCATTGCTTTTAAATCAAACTTCCACGCGTTAATTCTATTTACGGGGCTCTTATTGCTCATTCCTCCACACTGCATCTTAACCATAACTTTATTAAGAAAATACGCATTAACCTTTGTTTTATGCATAAACCTTAACATCAATTCGTAGTCGGCGGCAGTTCCATGCTCCAAACTATAAAACCCCAAACTATTAAATAACGATCTCCTGCAGTAAAACGTCGGATGAGCAGGCATCCATCCCCAGTCAAAGTCTCCTATCTTGTATGCCCTTGTACGCCATTTCCGGATTATAGTTTCATTTAGATCCACAAAGTCAAGATTACCATACAGTATATCAGCGTTTGAACCCATAAAAGCCGTAGCTACATCGGCTAAAATGTCATCTGAAGCAAAATAATCATCAGCATTTAAAATCCCTGTAATATCGCCTGTTGCAAGCTTTATTCCTTTGTTCAGGGCATCATACATCCCCTTATCGGGCTCAGAAATGATAATTTTAATGTGTTGAGCATAGCGATTTATAATCTGGAGTGTACTATCGGTCGAGGCACCGTCAATCACTATATATTCAATATTTTGGCAGTTTTGGGCGATAACAGATTGTATACAACGCTCAATAGTACTTTCAGCGTTATATGTAACCGTTATTAAACTTACCCTTATATCCTGCACTAAGAAAAATACTGCTTTTTAATACCCGCAAATTATGTATTTTTGGTATCAAGACCTAATTTTAGTCAAACAGAATCGTTCAATATGCGCATTTTTACTTTTGTATTTTTAACCTTTAGTTTACTCTCGGTTTTATCATCCTGCTCCTACAAACAGGATCAACTACTATTCCAGCAGAAGCAAGGGTTTGATAGCATTTCAAACACAACACCAACGCCAACTGTTCGCTATCACATACAACCTCAAGACATTTTGCAAATACGTAACCTGCAAAACATAAGCTATATTATTGGCGATGCGCCTGCGGCAACAAGCGCCTCCGGCGGATCTGCCGGCAACTCACTTCAAGGTCAGGATTTTCAGGTAGAGGAGGACGGCAGCGTAGCTTTACCCGTTATTGGCCGTGTACAGGTTGAAGGCCTCACAAGGCAGGAAGCCGCTAACAAGATTGAGGAAATGTACAAGAAGTCCTTATTAAAAGACCCTATTATTGAACTTAAAATAGTAAACTTAAAAATAACCATACTTGGCGAAATAAAATCACCCGGCAATTATTTGCTGGTAAAAGATAAAACTACCTTAATTGAATTGATTGGCCAGGCCGGTGGCCTTACCGATAAAGCCAATGAAAGGAATGTTGAAATAATCCGCGGCGATCCAGCTCACCCAATTGTTAAGCGTATTGACTTAAGTAATATCAGGTCGTTATCAGATCCTGCAGGTATTTTACAAAACGGGGATATTATTTATATAGCGGAAAACAAACGTGCTATACAAACCGATAAAATTACAACCTTCTCAACCATTATACAGCCGGCCTTAATTGTGCTTAATACCATTTTAATAATTTTTACGCTTGCGCGCCACTAATGGAAGATATTAATAAAGCTCAGAATAAACTACCCAACCAGGAATTAGATTATTTTAAGATAGGTAAAATTTTATTAAGCCGCTGGTACTGGGTAGCAGGATCGGTAATTTTGGCTACGCTGGTAGCAAATGTATACTTATGGTACACCCCTAAAGTATACGCTACATCAGCCACGATGAAGTTTGAAGAAAAGAAGTCCGAAATATCCGATCTTATGAACGTAATGGGCAGCTCTGAAAAGGGCGCCTCAAAAATACAAAGCGAAACCTACGTTATACAAAGCCGCAGCTTGGTTCTCAGCGCTATTAAGGATCTTGATTATCGTGTGAGCTTTTTTCTGGGCGGCAGAGTACGCACTACCGATATCTACCCTCAAAAACCACTTAATATTCAACTGTTAAAATTTGATACGCTTAATTTTTATCACGATCTGATCAGCTATCAGCCTAATGATAATCATACATTCAGCCTTACTTATAAAGCAGGGGGGAAAGAGGTAACAAAGGTATATTCCTACAACACACCCGTTAATATTGAAAACATGGCCTTCAGTATTAAATATCCCGGGGGTATAAGGAATGCTGTTTACCTGTTTAAGTTTAATGTACCCGATGATTTTGTTGGCCGCGTGTTAGGTGGTTTACATACCAATGAGGTGGTTAAAAATTCCAATATCATTTCACTTCAGGAAACCGATTCCAACCCGCAATTTGCAGCCGACGTACTCAACGCCATCATGAAGGAGTACCTGGAGTATGACCGCAATCAAAAAACACAATCGGCTACCCAAATGATAAAATTTATCCAAAATCAATTGGATACTATCTCGGTAGAAGTACGCGGCTCGGAAAATCTGATCGAAAAAAACAAACAAAACTCTCGTATAATTGACATTAGCACCGCCGCTGGCGACGCGCTGAGTAAAAGTAAAGACCTCGAAACTCAACAGTCATTACTTAAAATACAAATGCAGGCTATTGATCAGTTAAAGGACCAGATTACCAGCGAAAAAGACAATGTCAGCCTCAATTTTAGTATGCAGGGTGCCCTTGATCCATTACTTTCGCAATTAGTAACCAGTATCAATACCCTCATCCTCCGCAAAAACGACCTTCTAAAATCATACATCTCATCTTCTCAACCAGTACAGGATGTTAATCAGCAAATACTCCAGGTAAAAAATGCAGCTTTAGATAATCTCAATGCGCAACGTGCCCGTATTACGAAAACCGTAAGTTATCTTAACGGTCAAGTACAACAGGTTAATCAGCAAATAAATGCCTTGCCCGAAAACGAACGGGTTATGGTAGGTTTAAAACGCGATTTTGATGTTAATGACAAAGTATACTCATTCCTGTCAGAAAAGAAATTAGAAGCGCAGATCAGTCGTTCGGCCATATTACCCGGCGCAAGCATTATTGAACAGGCTGAACCAAATTTCGCCCCGGTATCGCCCGATGATAATTCGATACATCATACAGCACTGATACTAGGTATCTCTTTAGGTTTGGGGCTAATTATATTGATCAGGATACTGAATCCTTATATCTACGACAAGGAAACCGTAGAAAGTCTCACCTCAGTACCAATCCTCGGTGTTATCAGGAAATTTCCTGAAGACATTGATGAAGATAACTCACAAATATTAGCCATCAGCAAACCCCGGTCAATTTTTGCTGAATCCGTACGTTCCGTGCGTACCAACCTTAGCTTCCTGGCCTCCGAAAAATCGAGCAAGGTTATCTGTATAACCTCTGAAGTGGCTGGCGAAGGAAAATCATTTGTGGCGGTTAACCTGGTGAGTACACTATCACTAATAGATAAAAAAGTGATCCTGATAGCAGCCGATCTTCGTCGCTCAAGAATGCACCATACCTTTAACGTACCTAATGATAAAGGATTAAGCAATTACCTGGCTCACCAAACATCCCTTGATGATATTATCCTTCATTCCAAACAAGAAAACCTCGATTTTATAGTATCTGGCCCGGTTCCGCCAAACCCATCCGAGCTGTTGCATAACCCACGTATGGGTATCATGATTGAGGAATTGAGATCAAGGTACGACATTATCATGATTGATACTGCCCCTATCGGCTTGGTTTCAGATGCTATACCACTAATCAGGATGAGCGATATAAATATTTTTGTGATCCGTTCCGGTAAATCAAAATTCTATGCTGCAACAGTACCACAGCGCATAGCTCAGGAGTATCATTTAGATAATACAGCCATTGTTTTGAACGCTTTTGCCGAAGACCTGTTACACTCAAGGTATTACACTACCAAATTTAACGGAGAAAATTACGGCACCAGGTATTATTATTACTCAGATTACTCCGGCTACGAAAGCTCCGGCTATTATGTTGATTCTAAAGAAAAAAAATGGTGGAATATTAAGGGTTGGTTCAAATCATAAGCGCTTGGGCAAAGTATGGCGGTAACATCAAGTACATTAGGCTACAAATGGTATCCGGTTTATACACATCCCCGGGCAGAAAAAAAAGCACACCAGGCATTAACAGATAAAGGTATTAACGCCTACCTTCCGCTCCACAGGCAACTTAAGCAATGGAGCGATCGTAAAAAATGGGTAGAAGAGCCTTTTATAAAATCTTACTTATTTGTAAATATTAGTGAGAGTGAACAAGCCGAAGTTTTAATGACAAAGGGAATAACCCGGTTCATATACTTCTCAGGCAAAATAACTTCGATGCCCGACAGGCAGATAGAAGATTTAAAACTACTTATGGCCAGCCCCTATGAGCTGGAAATTACTGAAAACAATTTGCAGGCTGGTGAAAAGATCATGATTAAAGCGGGACCGCTTAAAGGCATGATTGGCGAAATAATAGCATACCAGTCGCAAAAAAAATTAATATTACGCCTTGATAATTTGGGCTGCTCAATTATTGTACATGTTGCAGCTAATATTATTGACAGGTTTTAATTTTAAGCAAAATATAAATAGTATAGCTGCAAAGCAATACCGTTACAGCCTTTTTAGGCGATATTTAATAAACTGAAAAACAATAAGTTACAACCATAATTGTGACTTACGGGGCGAAGCTATGAACATCCGTTTCTTATGTGCAGGGTTGCAGGAATAATATCGGCGAGGTTATCGCCAGGTGAGATAAGTAGCAAAATTAAGCTGATGTGCACTGCTTTACAGCATGGTGGCCCTGATGATGAGGGTATCTTTATTGATGAAGAAAAACACCTTGGTTTTGGCCAGCGCAGGTTATCAATCATCGATCTGAGCAACAACGGGCACCAGCCAATGGCCGATGTGGAAGAAAAAGCATGGATCACCTTTAACGGCGAGATCTATAACTACCTCACAATAAAAAAAGAACTATTAGCTGCCGGCGCCAGGTTCCGCTCAAGCACTGATACCGAAGTTATTGTACAAGCTTATTTACATTGGGGCACAGCCGCTTTTGAAAAGCTGAACGGCATGTTCGCCTTCGCTTTGTATGATAAGGCAAAAAACAGCACTTACCTCGTGCGGGATACCAGCGGGATAAAACCCTTATATTATTGTGCCGATAAAGGCCAATTAAGCTTCGCATCAGAAGTAAGGGCATTCAAGATAGCGGGTTTAGCAACTGAGCAGGATAAGGATTGGCAAATTCGTTTTTTGGCTTACGGCCACATGCCCGAGCCTTATACTACCTTAAAAAATGTTTATAGCCTGCCCAAAGGCCACTTTTTATGTTGGGATAATGCAAAAGCCATGTTCAGCGCTAGCGCCTACGGAAATTCAGTAAACCCAATAACCATATTAAATGCTGCCGAGGCCCGTGAACATATAGTTAATACCTTAACCGAATCGGTAAGCAGGCAATTAATAGCCGACGCCCCGGTTGGTGTATTTTTAAGCGGCGGTGTCGACTCAAGTCTGATCACTCTATTAGCAAATCAGCAAAAGCGTACCAACCTTAAAACCATCTCCATCCACTTCAACGAGAAAACGTATGACGAAAGCGCTTTTCAAAAAATCATACGTGATAAAATCGACGGCGAAAAATTTGATCACCTGGTAAAACAGCAAGATTTCGAAGAATCCTTTCCGCAAATACTCCGTGCTATGGATATGCCAACCACCGACGGTATCAACACCTGGTTTATTAGCAAATACGCGCAACAGGATGGCTTAAAAGCTGTACTTTCGGGCATTGGCGCCGATGAATTGTATGGCGGCTATCCATCGTTTAACCGGGTACATTATCTTAAATATTTAAGGTCGGTACCGGCGTCATTACTTTCATTAGCCACGCCACTGCTGGCAGATCAGTATAAAAAATTTGAGTTTCTTAAGTATAACAACCCCGCTGCCGATTACTTGTTTTTAAGGGCACTCTTCGCGCCATCAAGCATTGCTGCTATATTGGATACAGATGTTCAACAGGTGGCAGATGTTTTGTTTTCGGGCGATAATACTCCTGCTACAAAAATCTACAATAAACAATACGCCTCATACTTAGAAACCAATTTTTACATGCAAAATCAGTTGCTTCGCGATACAGATGTAATGAGCATGAACCACGGCCTTGAAGTAAGGGTTCCTTTTCTGGATGAACTGTTCATCAATCTAACCGCACAAATCTCACCCGAAATAAGGTTTAGCGATGATGTTGAAGTTTCTAATATATTATTTATTGCTTCTTCCAGTTGGTCGAGGTTATCGGCATCAACAGCAGTACCTAGTTCGCCTAAAATGGGCTACTCCTTCCCGCTTCAAAGCTGGATGCAGCAAAACCGGCATATTTGCGACGAGAGCATGTACAGAGGCAAAACAACAAAAAAAATGATCGAAAATTTCAAAAACGACAAGTTACACTGGTCAAAATGTTTTGCCCTTTTTCAGCTACAGGCACATGGGTAAAAAAATACTACTTTTTACACTGCAAAGCTTTAGCACAACCGGCGGCATCCAAAAAATGACACGAACCCTGGCGCATTCTTTAAACCACATTGCACTTAATAATAAATGGGATTTCGACATGTACTCCGCCTACGATGCCAATCAGGACTTGATGCCGCAATATCTCCCGGTAGAAAAATTCAGGGGTTTTAATGCCAACAGAAGTGCCTTTGTTATACAAGCGGTAAAAAATGGCATCAAAGCGGATGTGGTAATTTTAACGCATATTAATTTAGCCCTGATTGGGCTCATCATTAAAAAAATCAATCCCCAAACAAAAGTCTGGCTTATAGCACACGGCATTGAAGTATGGCGGTCACTTAGCTTTTTCCAAAATGTATTTTTAAAACACTGCGATAAGGTTGTTTGTGTAAGCGATTTCACCAAACAACAAATGATCAGCAGGCATGGTATAAGTCAGGATAAATGCGCCATACTAAATAATGCTATCGACCCATTTATGCAGTTGCCAACCGCATTTGTTAAGCCTCAGCACCTTTTAAATAAGTACAACCTTACCCCCGATAACCGCATAATATACACCCTAACCCGCCTGGCAAATTCAGAGCAGTACAAAGGACATGATCAGGTGATTAAATTGATAAGTAGGTTAAAGGCGAAATATCCGGGTATCAAATATGTCCTATCCGGCCAATACGATGTTAACGAAGAAATTCGTATAAAAGACATAATTGCCCAAGACGGGATTGAAGACGATGTGATTTTAACCGGTTTTATTGACGAAAAAGATATACCCGCCCATTTTTTATTGGCAGATGTATTTGTTTTGCCCAGTAAAAAAGAGGGCTTCGGTATTGTGTTTATCGAAGCATTAGCGTGCGGGCTGCCCGTTATATGCGGCAATGCCGATGGCAGTACTGACGCTATACGCAACGGCGAACTAGGTACTGCTGTTGATGCCGATAACCTCGACCAACTGGAAGAAGCAATAAATAATATATTAGAAACTTCAACATCATCGCAAAACCGTGATAACTTACAAAAAAAATGTTTGCATTATTTTAATGAAGATGCTTACATCAATAACTTAGAAGAATTATTAATGGTTGCAAATGGCTAAAGCAATATCAGTAGAAGGGCTTTCGAAAGCCTACCAGTTGGGCGATTTTGGCACCGGAACCATCTCGCGCGATGTGGAGCGCTTTATAGCACGCATACGAGGAAAAGAAGACCCCTTCCTGCGCATCGGTGAAACAAATGACCGCTCCGCAAAAGGCGAAAGCGATATTGTTTGGTGCCTTAAAAATTTAAACTTTGACATAGAACAAGGTGACGCGGTAGGCATAATAGGCCGTAACGGAGCAGGCAAAAGTACGCTGTTAAAAATATTAAGCCGCATAACCTCACCCACCACCGGTTCAATAAAAATTAAAGGTCGCATAGCCAGTTTATTGGAAGTTGGCACAGGCTTTCACCCTGAACTATCAGGCCGCGAGAATATATACTTAAACGGCGCTATATTAGGCATGCGCAAATCCGAGATCAAACGTAAGTTTGATGAGATAGTGGATTTTGCAGGAGTTGAACGCTATATAGATACGCCTGTAAAACGCTACTCCTCCGGCATGTATGTGCGCCTGGCATTTGCCGTTGCCGCTCACCTGGAATCAGAAATATTAATAGTAGACGAAGTTTTAGCCGTTGGCGATGCTGAGTTCCAGAAAAAATGCCTCGGCAAAATGGGCGACATCAGCAAAGGCGAAGGCAGAACCGTTTTGTTTGTGAGCCATAATATGGGATCTATAATGCAGCTATGCGAGAAATCCATCCTATTACAGCATGGCGAATTGGTTATTTATGATAAGGTAAAATCAGTTATTGATAAATATCTGTCTTCAGCTAATAAGGAGGATACTTTTACAAGCAATGATGAAAACAAGTTCTTTAAAGAAGTCTTTTTCTGCAATAACAAAAACCAGGTAAAGTCAGTTTTTATGTTCGATGAAGACATAACTATCTACTTCAAAGTCTCCATATTAAAAGCCATTCTATCTTTAACACTGAGTATTATAATCAAGGATCAATACGATAACCCTATCTCTGCATCCCATTATTTGATAGAAGGCAGGCTTAACGAAACCATCGAAATAAACGCGATAATTAAGGCAAATCATATTCTGCCAGGTGAATATAAAATTGAAGCATTATTACACATACCCAATCAACATGGTATTGAGAAACTACCATTTGATATTAATTTTTCAATAGAAGATTCAGGCGGCGATCACACAGCCTATCGCAGCGCTAATTTAGGTTCGGTCGTATTACCGGTTAACTGGAAAAACTATGTTTCGCAGACTTAAAAAATATTTAAGGCGATTTTCATTATTTAAATCACAAACTGTTATTACGGAGTCGAAACCAAGAATTGGCATAAATACCGAAATCCATGATTGTGATATTTCGCCACTCACATCAGTGGGAAAGAACTGTTATTTATATAAAACATCGTTGGGGGCCTTTACATATTTATCCCAAAACGTAAATATCATGAATTCTGCAATAGGGAAATTTTGTTCTATAGGCCAGGGAGTATGTATCAGTACAGGGATGCACCCCTCTTCTACATTCGTATCTACCCATCCTGCTTTCTTCTCATTGCATAAACAATCCGGCGCCACATTCGCTAAGGAAAGTCATTTCAGGGAGATGGGGCATACCACTATTGGAAATGATGTATGGATAGGTACTAACGCAATTATTATGGATGATCTTACTATTGGCGATGGTGCAATTATTGGGGCTGGTGCAATTGTAACTAAAGATGTTTTACCATATTCTATTGTAGTTGGTAATCCGGCAAAACATTTACGCTTTAGATTTGAAAAAGATGAAATTGATTTTCTTTTAGCGTTTAAATGGTGGACTAAAGATTTAGCATGGATTGAAGAAAACTACATCCAATTTCATGACATTAAATCTTTCATGAAGAACAACAGTGGTAATCATTAAACTACAAGGCGGTTTAGGAAATCAAATGTTTCAATATGCTGCGGGCACAGCTTTGCTAAAGGATGGTGAAAAAGTCGGTCTTAATCTTAACTTTTTAACAGAAAATAATACCGATAAGGAAGGTTTTACATCCCGAAAGTTTGAACTGGGTATTTTCAAAAATATAAAGGCATACAAAGCCATTAATGCACAGGTTAACCTGTTTAAAAACACCGGGATCTATTACAAATTTATACGACTTTTCATCGGGTCAAGGTTAAAGCACATAAACCAACAATTAAACGAATACATTCCATTTGATCAATTTAATAAAAAAAATCACTTTTATCTCGATGGGTATTTTCAATCCGAAAAATATTTTGCCGCTAATCGTCAGCAAATTTTAAATGATTTTGAATTTCCGCCACTGGATGAGGTCAACCAGGCAACAAAAAGCCAAATGCTTGCCATAGATAACGCCGTAAGCCTGCATATACGCCGCGGCGATTATGCTAAATTACAGACTATTACCGATGTACATGGTTTACTACCAATCAGTTATTACAATAAAGCCATCGGAGTTCTTCAAAATCAATATCCAAATATCAGCTTGTTTGTTTTTTCCGATGATATAGCCTGGGCTAAAGAAAACCTGCACACTGGCAGTATACCGGTTAATTACATGCAGGGTAATTCAGCTGCGGATAGTTGGAAAGATATGGCCCTGATGAGTAACTGTAAACATCACATCATCGCCAATAGTAGTTTTAGCTGGTGGGGTGCCTGGCTATCCAAACAAAATGGAAAAGTTTTCGCCCCAGAAAAATGGTTTAACCCACAAAAGGTTAAGTTTGATATAACTGATTATGTACCCGCTAACTGGACAATTTTAACCTGTGACTGAGCCATTAGTAAGTATAATTATGCCGGCTTATAATGCCCAACAATACATAACTGAAAGCATTGAAAGTGTAATTGCGCAAACTTATACAAATTGGGAACTCATTATTGTTGATGACAACTCAACAGACGATACCGCTTCTATAATAAAAGAATTCAGCCAACAAGATTCCCGGGTTAAATACCTGCATCAGGATAGGGGGCGCCAGGGTAAAGCAAGAAACAAAGCCATTAAAAACAGCAGCGGCGAGTATATTGCTTTTTTGGATGCCGACGACTTATGGGAGAATACAAAATTGCAGGTACAAATTGATTTAATTAAAAACAGGCCTGATATCGCCTTATTTTTTACACAGGGATTTATTCTACAACCCGATGGGAAAAGCATTCCAATGGATGTTAAGGTACAAGAATGGTCGTGGCAAAAGGATATTGACCTGTTCATCACGCAAAATCAAATACCCATTCTATCTGTGCTGGTAAAAAAACAGGCACTTATAAATGTTGGATATTTTTCCGAAGACCCCGCCATCCAAAACGCGGAAGATTATCATCTGTGGATTAAACTGCTTAAACAGTCAACGTTTTTAAGCATACCAAACAGGTTGTTTTATTATCGTGTACACGAGCAACAGTCAACCTATCAAAATAGCAATCTGTCAGTGGCTGTGGCCCATGCTTTTATTGACCTCACATCCACACAAATAATTGATAAGCAAAATAACACCTTACGGATGCGTTTAAAATGGTTCATCTTCCAGGTACCGGAAGCCGGGCATTATTTAAATATGCTAAAAGCTATATTTACAGAAAAAGTTAAGCTTTTAGCAACAATGATTATCTTGGATAAAATGTTTAAAAATAACATTATCATCAAACGGTTAGCATTTCAGTGGCTTTAATGAATCTACCCGCCATCTCCATAATCGTCCCCTGTTACAACCAGGCCGAATTTCTGCCCGAAACCTTAAGCAGTGTTTTGACCCAAACCGCTGCCAATTGGGAATGCATTATAGTGAATGATGGTTCAACGGATGATACTGAGATTGTCGCGAAAGAATGGACAGCCAAAGATGAACGGTTCAAATACATCTACCAGCAAAACGGCGGCTTATCAGCTGCCAGGAACACAGGTATAGAATCTGCCAAAGGTGAATATATCCTCCCATTGGATTCCGATGATTTAATAGGTAAACAATACATCGAAAAAGCCCTAAAAGCCTACGACACTAATAAAAACCTGAAACTCGTATACTGCCTGGCCAACAAATTCGGCAGTGAAAATAAATTGTGGGATTTGACACCTTATACCTATCAAAACCTGCTCATCAACAACTGTATCTTTTGTTCTGCGGTATACCGTAAAGCATCATGGCAGCAAATTGGCGGTTACAATACCGATTTCAGAAAAGGCTATGAAGACTGGGATTTCTGGCTCAGGATGCTCGACAAGAATTCCGAGGTATATCAAATACCCGATATCCTTTTCTTTTATCGCATCAGGCCCAAATCAATGCTGGTTACCATGCAGGATGCCGATATAGAAAACGCAAGGAGCATTATTTTCAGCCGGATGCCCGAACAATATCAGGAACATTTTGGTACCTATATCAAGCATCTTTACGAAAATCAGCTCCTGAAAGAGCAGATCGAAAAAATGTATAATTCCAACTCGTATAAGTATGGCAACATGCTTATAAAACCGTTCACATACCTTAAAAAGCTCTTCAGAGCTAAATAAGCTTTGCCTTTAGTTACTGCCATCATCCCTAATTATAATCACGCAGCTTACTTAAAGCAGCGTATTGATTCTGTTGTGGATCAAACCTTCCGAGATTTTGAAGTAATCATACTGGATGATTGCTCAACCGATAACAGCGCAGAGATCATTGAGCAATACCGCGGGCACCAAAAAATTAAACGCATTATTTATAACGAAGTAAACAGCGGTTCGCCCTTTAAACAATGGAAAAAAGGTATCGAATTAGTCGAATCAGACTACATCTGGATCGCTGAAAGTGATGATATAGCCGCTCTTGATTTTCTACAAAATCTTACGCCATTATTGAACGAGAACAATCAGTGTGCTTTTGCATTTTGCGATTCTACAACAGATTTCGATAGTTTTATCAACCAAAAACCACAGCTAAAAACTGAAAACAAATTATATACCGGCAAAGATTTCATCCATCAACATAATATCGAGGCACAATTTGTAAATGCCAGCTGCGTGGTATTCCGTAAAGATAAGATCAACCAGCAGGTACTATCTGATTTTGTTGATTTCAGGTCATCCGGCGATTGGTTATTCTGGACCAGTCTGGCCTTAAAAGGAAATGTTATCAGGCATCAGCAAACGTTGAATTTTTATCGCAGGCACGAAACCAGTGTATCCGACATTGCCTACAAAACCGGCAAATATCTGCCAGAGTCGTTTAGGTTGATGCAGTATTTTAAAACCAACCTAAATGTATATCCCAGTGGGCCGCAAATTAAAAAATGGGCTTCAGCATGGGCACGCAATACTTTGCAAAGTACCGCCAAAACACAGTCGTTAGTAAAGGCTGCATTTTCACTATCTAAAACACTCCTGCTTTATTATATTTATTACCTTGCTAAATATAAGTTCAGCAAGTCAAAACTTTATTAATTGAACACCACCACCATTTATACCGTTTCAACAGGCAACTATAAATATGGTGCCTTTGCATTAATCAATTCTATCCGGTCGTTTGGTTTAACCAATCCAATTGTTGTGGGAACCGAGGCTCACCTGCCAGAACTTGATAACATTGACGGCGTTACCCAAATCGTATTTAACTCCGACTGGAACGGCGTAAACCTGAAATCAGTATTGATATTAACCCATCCATCAGACAATTTTATATTTTTTGATGCCGATATTGTGGTTACTCACGCTGATTTTATCCCCGAGTTGGAACGTTTATTAGTGTCCAATAAATTCATCGCCTGTATTGATGGTATCGTAAGCCAGCACGAATACCGCAGATCATATTGGGCCGAGATCTATCCGTTTACCAACGGTAATATTTCGGAACATTCCTGGTATTATAATTCGGGCTTTTTTGCCGGAGTTTTCAGTCAGCACAAACAGATATTGGAAGACTGGAAAGAGATCAGCAACAAACACCTCGACCCCAAAGCGTATTTGTTTGATAACCCCAAACTCCCAATGGCCGATCAGGATACCTTAAATGCTATACTGCAAACGCTGCCGCTCAATAGTTTAGTTACTATTCAAATGCCCGACTGGCGCGCGATCAATATTCATGAGCATCCATTTTATCATATAGGTAATTTCAGACCGCATGCATTTTTACATTGCACGGGCAAAAACAAACCATGGAACATTACTGCCATACCACCAAAATCGCCTAACGCTTATGACGATTTGTGGTATGCTTACCTGTTTAAAAATAACACACCTGTAAAAAGCAATTTCAAACTAAGCTACCTGCAAAGGCAATGGTTCGAGCGTTCATTATTATCACGCATTATTATCAAACTGAAATCATAATTGGCTGATTTACCTTTGGTTTCCATTATTATCCCTGCTTATAATGCTGCGGCGACTTTGCCGGGTACTATACAATCAGCGTTAATACAAGAAGATGACTCTTTTAAGCTGGAGATCATCGTGGTTAATGATGGCTCAACAGATCAGTCGCGGGTAATACTGGAGAATTATTGCAAAACATGCAAGATCATCACTACCGAAAACCACGGCGTTAGCGCTGCTCGTACCATCGGGTTAGAGCATGCTGAAGGAGATTATATCCAATATCTCGACAGTGATGACCTGCTGATACCCGGTAAAATTAAACAGCAACTCAATGCACTGATTAATTCGCAGGCTGATATTGCCTATGGCGACTGGCAAAAATTCACTCAAGAGGGTGAGGAAATAACCATTACCGAAACCATCACCAAACAAATAGGCACCGATACGGAACTTGATATTTTTAACAACTTTTGGTGCCCGCCTGCTGTTCTGCTTTTTTCAAGAAAGATCACCAATCAGTTAACCTGGAAAACAAATTTGCCTGTTATACAGGATGCCCGGTATTTATTAGATGCCGCTTCTATCGGTAAATTTGTATATGTACCCGGCGTACAGGCACAATATCGCATATTGCAAAGTAAATCCTTATCGCAACGGGATTCGTTGGCTTTTGTAACAGATTGCTTTGTAAATACAGGCGAAATATATGAACGCTGGAAAGATGAACTGACAGACAATCCTGATAAAAAGCAAGCCCTTATCAATTCGTTAAGATATTGCATTACGGAGTTTTCCATCGCGAAATCAAAACTGTTTGATAAAGCGATAGACTTGCTGCTGAAAATAGCACCCGGATATGTCCCCGCAGAACCTGCTTTACACCATAACATCAGCAAAGTGATAGGCTTTAAAAATGCTGAGAAACTGGCAGCAATAAAACGCAACTTAGGTAAATGAGGGTTTTATTAGTAACCGATTACTTTTACCCACAATCCAGCGGAGGAACTGAAAAATATGTTTATGAATTAGCACAAGGATTACGTGCCGATGGCATAGATGTAATCATCCTGACTATTAATGAATCTTCAGGTAATTATCAATTTGATAATTTCGAAGTTCACACTATTCCCCCCAATACCGATAAGTGCAAAGAGGTTATCGCAGGCATTACACCCGCGAATAATCTGCAATCCTTTATCGACAAACTATCTGAATTAAAGGCTGATGTAGTTCATTTTCATACTTTAACCACATCAATAAATATTTACCATTACCAGGTCGCAAAACAAACAGGTGCAAAGGTAATTTTCACCTCGCACATACCAGGCAATACTTGTTTGCGGGGCGACTTGATGTGCTATGGCAAAGAGATTTGCGATGGCAAGGTTAGGTTTAATACATGCCTGTCATGTTACCTAAACGCGCAGGGTATGCCAAAAGCAATAAGCCGAGTTGCTGCTAAAGCGATGCGTATATTAAAACAACCAGCCCTCCTTTCACAGGCATCAGCAATAAAAAAAGATCATCTGGAAAAAATTAAAGAAAGCTGCTCAACTGTGGTTACCATGAGCAACTGGCAGCAGGATGTTTTTCTGATCAACGGCTTTAACCCCGGCCAATTAACCCTGAGCAGGCATACATTTAAACAGATCAGCGAAAAGCAGGAAGCAAAAAGCACTGGACACACTACCATAGGATTTGCCGGGCGCATAAGTCCGGAAAAGGGTTTACATATATTGATCGAGGCATTCAAGCAACTCAATGCAACCCGTTTTACCCTGTTAATAGCTGCCATTAAAGTACCGGCGGAAGGTAAGTATTTGGAGGAGCTATTAAGCGCATCCAAAGATTCACCAAACATAAAATGGGACTATAACTATACTGCCGATAACATCGATTCTTTCTATAAACAACTCGATGTTTTATGCATCCCATCTGTGTGCAACGAGACAGGACCTTATGTAATGTTTGAATCCGTTGCCCGGCATATACCTGTTGTGGCCAGTAACTTGGGTGGTATGCGCGAGTGGGCGAGTTTAAACTACCCGGTCACAACATATCAATATGACGATGCCGGGGCATTAGCCAATTTGTTAAACAATATACCGGGTGATGCTAATATAAAATTTGATTACCCGCCGCCACGCACACAAACTGACCTGGCACAGGAAATGATAGCCGTTTACAATAAATAATGCCACCCAAACTCCATATCGCTATTATTGCTGATCCTGAAATTCCGGTTCCACCAATATTATATGGCGGGATAGAACGCATCATTAACAACCTGATCATCGAACTAAAGCAACAAGGTCATCATGTAAGTCTATTTGCTCACTCTGATTCAAAAACCGTAGCAGATAAACAATACAACTATCCGTCGGCACAACAAAGTATTACCGGTTTATTAGGAAATGCACTATCAGTAAGTCGATTGTTATTTTCAAAGCCCGATGTAATACATTCCTTCGGCAGGCTTGCTTATCTATCAGCCTTACTACCAACCAGTGTCCCAAAGATCATGAGTTATCAGCGCGAACCAACACTTTCGCAGATACAGAAATCGATGAAGATTTCGGTAAAAGGCAGCTTAATGTTTACCGGGTGCAGTAATTATATCACTAATCAAATCGCTCCTTTCGCACCCGCAGCAACAGTGTATAATTCAGTCTCGATGGATGATTATACTTTTTGCAGCGAGGTTAAAAACGATGCGCCACTGGTATTTTTAGGGCGAATAGAACCGATTAAAGGCACACACCACGCTATAACCATCGCGAAGCAAACCAACAAAAAACTAGTGATTGCGGGAAATATTCCGGACTATGCACAGGCTTATTTCAATGAACAGATCAATCCGTTTATTGATGGGGAACAGATAACCTACATCGGCCCGGTAAACGATGAGCAAAAAAACAATTTACTCGGTACCGCAGCAGCTTTTTTAATGCCGATTGAGTGGAACGAACCCTTCGGTATTGTAATGGCCGAAGCATTAGCCTGCGGCACACCCATCGTCGCTTTAAAAGGCGGCTCAACTACCGAGGTTGTTATCTATGGCAATAATGGTTTTCTCTGCGATAATGTAACCGAAATGATTACCGCTGTACAAAACATCAATAATATCGACCGGAAAAATTGCCGCGACGATGCCGAAAAACGCTTCAGCAGTACCGTAATGGCTTCGGCATATGAAAGCCTTTATTTAAAAATGATAAACAAAATTTAATGCCTGCGGATGCTTCCTTATTAATCAATTTATCTGCCGGGGATGCCGCTTATGGCTACCATACAGTAAAAGCGCTGGCACAAGCACATCGCGAAACCGTAAAGGATATTGTTATTGTGATTGATAGCATTAAAGCGCCTTACGCTACTTTTTACGATCACGCCAAACGCTACGCCGAACCACAGTATTCAGAAAATATACGCCTGATAACCGATGCTGTATATAAGCTAAAGACTGAAGGCCTTGCAGATAAAATTATCGAACTAAAAACCGGCGATCCTTTAATTAAAAAATCAGCTTCCCAGTTTTTCAAGAACAGGATCAAGGAAACCCACGATTTCAGGGGCGCACCTATCACCGCCTATATGGTTGGCCTGGTTAACTGCCATACCAAATATGTGGTACGCTATGATGGCGACATCATTCTTCACCAATTACCCGGCACTGATTGGATACTAAAAGGTATCGAAAGCCTCGAAACTGAAAAAGATATTATCGCGGTATCCCCATGCCCGTCGCCACAAAAAAGTATAGATCCAACTGGAGCAAAATTCACTGATATTCACTGGTTCAGCACCCGTTGCTTGTTATTGAATAAAGAGTTATTCATGCAGCAACGCCCATTGATAGATATTAAATACTGGCCAGAGCTAACTGCACGCAGAATATTAAAAAAGACTTATCCCCCCGCTTTTGAAAGCATCATCACCAAAAGCCTCAAAAGCAAACTATTTAAAACCCGCTATTTAGTACATGAAGATGTCTGGTTTATTCATCCGGAGGATAAGGGACAACTATTCTTAAAATTACTTCCCGGCATTATTGAGCATGTAAAAACAGGCAAATTTCCATCAGCGCAAGCGGGTAATGAAACAGTCGATCTCCCTGCCTGGGAAAACTATTTACAATCAGCAAAAGTTTGAGTTTGAAGATAGTCGTATCCAATCCGTCTGTACCACCGCACGTAAAGCAAACGGTTATGGCTTATCAGGAGGCCGGTTATCTGGATCACTTTTACACCTCATTTTTTGAGCATCCTGAAAATGCTTTTTCTTCTGCCCTGAAGAAGATTAAACCGCTTGAAAAAGAAATAAACAGGCGTTCATTTCATGAATTACCAATTGAAAAATTCGTCTCACGCCCAATACCTGAACTGTTAAGAAGCATTGCTTCCAGAAAACTTGGCCCCATAGCCGCGGATAGAATTTGGGAATGGTCGGAACTTGGGTTTGATAACTGGGTAGCCAAAAATCTCAATCAAAATATTGATGCTGTTCATACTTACGAACATGCCGCGTTATCTACCTTAAAAAAAGCTAAAGAACTTAATATCCTCGGCATATACGAGCAACCAAGCCAACACCATGCTTTTTTTGATGCGATAGTAAAAGAACAAACTGCTCTTTATCCTGAATTAAAAACTGCAGGTGCCGAATTATTGGTAAACGATAAAGCTAAAAAAAGAAATGCCCGCAGGGATGAAGAATTAATACTGGCTTCGCTGATTATTTGCAATTCAACCTTTACCAAAAAAACATTGATTGCCGGCGGTATCAATCCGCAAAAAATAGTGGTTATACCTTTAGGGTTTCCACCTGTTATCCCACATCAAAAAGCTGAACCCAGTGCAAAACCAATGATATTCATTTACGCCGGTAACCAATCATTACGCAAAGGTTCCCATCTGTTGTATCAGGCATGGCGTAATTGTAATTTCTCGGCTGATGAAGCAGAACTTTGGCTCATTGGCAAAATGCAGTTACCACAACATCTGCGCGAAAATTTACCGGGCAAAGTAATCATCAAAGAGAATCTCCCACATGATGAGTTAATGTCGCTTTACCAGCAAGCCGATGTATTTGTTCTTCCTACACTTGCAGATGGTTTCGGCATGGTAGTCACAGAAGCTATGTCGCAGGGCGTGCCCGTAATTGCTTCCGAAAATTGCTGCGGTCCTGATGTGATTGAATCCGGTAAAGATGGCTGGATCATCCCCGCCGGGGATATAGATCAACTTACAACTCAAATGCAATGGTGTGCTGCTAACCTGCAACAAATAGCATCATACGGCAACGCCGCCAAGCAAAAAGCCGCTAACTGGCAATGGCCACAATACCGCAAAAAATTAGCAGAAATAGTATCAGATAGATGGCAGCAATTCAAGCAGGAAAAACTGTCTGTTTAATTACCCCCGGGCACATTGCATCAAACCCGCGTTTGGTTAAGGAGGCAGTAGCGTTGTCTAAGGCCGGATACAAAGTACACATCATCTTTACCCAGTATGTGCCCTATTTAATTGATCATGACCAGCATATTTTAGATCAAAATCCTGGTTGGTCTTATGACACTCTTAATTGGACTGGCTATAACCTTCCATCAAAAATCAGCAGGTTGCTAAGTAAACTAACACACAAACTGAGCAACAATATCAACATCAAAATAAACCGTAATTATTTGTGGCAATTAAAGAAGGCCATAAACCACAAGACTGACCTATACATCGCACATAACCTTGGCGCCTTACCAATTGCCGTAATAGCGGCAAAAAAAAACAAAGTAAAATGTGGCTTTGATGCCGAGGATTTTCACCGCAACGAGGTTAGCGATAATGCCGGCGATCCGGATGTAATATTAAAAACAGCAATCGAGGAAAAATACATTCCCCAACTGGATTATATGACGGCCTCAAGTCCGCAAATCACAGAGCAATATGCCGCCTTATTTAATCGGGAAATAACAACAGTAATAAACGCTTTCCCAAAAACGGATGCTCACGAAATTATCAATAACACTCATCAACCCTTGCAACTATTTTGGTTTTCCCAAACCATTGGGCCAAACCGCGGACTGGAAACCATTATGGAGGGAATAAATATCAGCAATATTGAATCTGATGTGCACCTGTTAGGTTTCTCAACTGATGAGTATAAAAACCAATTGGTCAACCTGCTTAAACCATCATCAAAATGCACTTTGCATTTCCATAAACCTGTTTATTCAGAAGATCTGTTCAATATCTCCAAGCAATTTGATATCGGCTTTGGCTCAGAAACCGGTTTCTGCTTAAATAATAGCATCGCGCTTAGCAATAAAGTGCTTACTTATGTGCAAAGTGGTTTGGCGGTGATTACCAGTAATACCACAGCACAGTCTGCCTTTATAAATCAATACCCGCAGATTGGCCGTATTTATAATAATGCCGAAGAACTAGCTGATATTTTACTAAAATATAATAACGACAGATTAATGCTTTATCAAACCAAACAAGCTGCTTTTAAACTGGGGCAAACCGATTTAAACTGGGAAAAGGAAAGTGCCAAGTTTATAACCTGCATTAACAATGTTATTCAAGCTATATGAGTAAGGCCGATAATTATAAATGGGTTAAAGGATTAGATAGTTTAAGATTTGTGCTCGCATTTATAGTTTTATTATCGCATTATAACATTGCATTAGTTTATACACTAACAACTTCATCTTCAAATACATTAAAACTTTGTGGCCTTATATTGGCAAATATTTTTGATGGGACGGCTGCTGTTATGGCCTTTTTCATTCTATCGGGTTTTGTTATACATTATCACTATAAAAACGGGATCGTTAGTTTAAAACAATATGCAATACGTCGTTTCTTAAGAATCTTTATACCATTAATTGTAATTTACATTGCAGGTATTAAATTTAATCATCCTGACAAAACAGTAATATGGAGCCTGATTTGTGAGCTTATTTACTATGCCTTATATCCACTAGTCGCCATTATTAAAATAAGCTGGACAAAAAAAACAGTGTTTATTTATATCATTTCTTTCATTGTCATCGTGATAGGAGCACCTCATGATGTGCTAGCACTTTTCAATCAAACCGGCGCATATCAGGGCTATTACTGGCAATTGGGCCCATTTTTAACATGGATAATTGGCCTGCCGGTTTGGCTTCTGGGTGTTTTAATAGCAGAAAACGTAGACAATTTAAAAAACATCAGTTTTACTAAATTATCCTTATACAGATTTTTAACATTTATAATAAGTTGCCTTTGTATAGCAGGACAATTATACTGGCATATAAGCTATATTATCTCCATGAATATTTTTGCATTGTTAATGTACAAATGGATAGAAGCTGAAATATTATACTTTAAAAACCATGAACCTAATTCGTTAACCGAAACAATGGGTAAGTTTTCATATTCTTTGTATCTGTGTCATCCTTTAATATATGCCATACTATCTATTTGGTTGGTAAACAACATGGCCACTTATTTCTTATTTATACTTTTGGCTGTGTTTATCTCTTATCTATTTTATTTAATTGTGGAGAAACCATCTCATAAACTAGCTATGAAATTAAGCAGGATCTAACATCTATTACTTGAGAAAAGTACTAATCATTTCTCCCTACTTCGCGCCATCCAATGCGGCTGATATGCAACGTATCCGCATGAGTTTGCCCTATTTTAAGCAATTCGACTGGGCAGCTGATGTGGTAGTGGTTGATGATAAATATTCAGAAATGATCAAGGATGAGCTATTGCTTCAATCCATTCCACCTAATGTAAATATTTATAAGGTTGATGCTTTAAGCAAAAAAATTACATCAAAAGTTGGGTTAGGCAGCTTGGCTTTACGGTCCATGTGGTATTACTTAAAAACTGTAAACCGGTTACTTAAAGCAACAAAATACGATCTCATTTATTTTAGTACCACACAGTTTCCTGTTACCATTTTAGGGTCTTACTGGAAAAGGAAATTTAAAGTTCCTTACATAATCGATATTCAGGACCCCTGGCACTCGGAGTATTATCAGGATAAACCCAAAAATCAGCGCCCCTCAAAATATTGGTTCTCCTATCGCTTAAATAAATACCTTGAACCAATAGCTATGAAACAGGTAGGCGGATTGATCAGTGTTTCCGATGGCTATATTGATGATCTGAAAAACCGTTATCCAATCATAAAAAATATTCCGGCTATTACTATTCCATTCGGCGCTTTTAAACCTGATCTGCAAATTGCCGCTGATAGTAAAAGTATATTTAAGCCGCTGCTTAATCCCGCGTTTAAAAACATCGTTTATGTTGGTCGCGGGGGTGCAGATATGCAACCTGCATTAAATACAATTTTTAAGGCGCTTAAAAGCTGCCTGGATAAAAATCCGCATTTGTTCCAATACATACGCCTGTATTTTATCGGCACAAGCTATGCCCCTGCCGGATTAGGGAAGCCAACCATATTACCGATAGCAAATGAGTACGGTGTTGAACAAAACGTAATTGAAATAACCGACAGAATAAGTTATTACCACACTTTAGCTACACTTCAGCAAGCAGATGCCTTATTAATGCCCGGCTCGGATGATCCGCAATATACAGCATCAAAAATTTACCCTTACCTGCTCACAAACAAACCATTACTGGCAGTATTTAATAGTAAAAGCCCTGCTTTAAATGTGTTTAAAGAATATGATGCGACATTTGCATATAGTTATGATGAGGACGAAAACGTACAGGAAAAAATAAGCGCTTTCTTTTCAGAAATTACTAACGGCGTAATGGCTGCCCCACATTATAATATCGATGCAACTCAAAAATATTCAGCAGAAAATATGACTAAACTGCAATGTCGGTTTTTTGATGAGGTAACCAGCTCATGAAATTAGCTATCATCACAACTCATCCTATACAATATTATGCGCCAGTTTTTAAACTGCTGCACGAGCGCGGACAGATAGAATTAAAGGTATTTTATACCTGGGGCGAAGACTCCCAGAAAAGCTATGATCCCGGCTTTAATAAAACCGTAAAATGGGATATTGCATTATTGGATGGTTACCCATATGAGTGGGTGAAAAACACATCTACCAACCCCGGTTCCCATAATTTTAAAGGTATTGTTAATCCTGACCTGCCACAACAAATAGAGGCTTATAAACCCGATGCTATATTAATTTATGGCTGGGCATATAGTGGCCATTTAAAAGCTGTCCGTTATTTTAAAAATAAGATTCCAGTATTCTTTAGGGGAGATTCAACATTACTGAATAAGCAAAAAGGAATAAAAGGTTTTTTAAAATCGATATTTCTTAAATGGGTATACAGCCATATACATCATGCCTTTTATGTCGGCACAAATAACAAAGCATACTTTAAACAATATGGCCTTAAAGAGGATCAATTGAGCTTTGCACCACATGCTATTGATAACGCCCGCTTCCAAACAGATCAACCTCAACAAGCACAGGAATTACGCGCATCATTAAATGTTACCGATGATGATATGCTGATACTTTATGCCGGTAAATTTGAACCGGTTAAAAACGTTAAAACATTAGTAGCATCATTTGCCAATATTACACAGCCTAATGTTCATTTACTGTTGGTTGGTAACGGTGTAGATGAACCTGATTTGATATCCTACGCAAAAAAAAATGATATTAAACGCTTGCATTTTTTAAACTTTGTAAATCAATCCTACATCCCTGCAGTATACCAGGCAGCTGATATTTATTGCCTGCCCTCTATCTCTGAAAGCTGGGGGCTGGCAGTAAATGAAGCCATGGCCTGTAGCAAGGCAGTTTTAGTATCTGATAAAGTAGGCTGTGCCATCGACCTGGTTTTTTCTGGAAAGAATGGTGATATATTTGAGGCGGCTAATGTGGAGGACCTTACTAAAAAATTAACACAACTGGTTAGCAAGGGTAAAAACGGACTATTACAAATGGGCGAATATTCACAGCAAATTATTAAAGCCTGGGATTTTGAAACACAGGTAAAAGCAATTGAAGCAGTATTGAATGAGAAATAGTTCGATTGAAAAATACGTCATTTTATTTATTCCCTGGGCGTTATCATTAATATTTCAGTCAAATCCGGTATTATCGTTTTTAACAGCTTGGGGTGGCTCATTCTTTATTTTTTACATAACCTTAACGGGCAAAATACAACCACTACCCACCGACAGGCCTTTATCGGCTCAGTTAATGCGCCCCATTTTTCTGGTGCAAATCATTTTTGCGGGATATACGTGCTGCACCTCTATATTTTATTTCTTAAGCGTGTTAGGGTATCAAAATTTCCAGGCTCCAAGCTCATTTTATTTACCCGATGCCGATCTGCTAAAAACAACAGCCCTATGCCAGCGCTACTATTGTTTAGGCCATGCGGCTTTCGCTACGGGTATTTTAATGTTCATGAAATATCCCATCAAACAAAAATATGATTACGATAAGGAGAAACTGCCTAACCTGCTTTTATTATTTGCCTTAATCAGTTTCCCCTTATCCGAAATATTTTTACGTATTCCCGGCTTGTCTCAATTTTATACGCAGCTAAACACCTTAAGCTTTATATCGGGCACACTTGCACTGGCTTTCGCTATACCGCTTAAAAATGTCAGGAATACGATGATATGCCTGACGCTGTTTCTCTTCAACTTTTATGAGGCAATTACCTCAGGTTTTAAAGAGCCTATAATTATTAGTGTATTAGTATTAGGTATATTCCTATATCCCAGCTACAAAAAATTGGTTGCTGTTATATTTATCCCCATACTTATTTTGCTGTTCTTTTTGCTGCCTACATTTAATAGTGTTTTCCGTCAAAGTGCTTGGTCGGGTGATGATTCCAATAATGATGCAACGCAGTTAGCCCTTGATGCTGCATTAAACAGTAACGGCAGTTTAGGTAACACTAATTGGGAATTTCTCACGTCCCGGTTAAGTGAAATAGATATGTTTACCAAATTTGTACAATCAACCCCGGATAATGTACCTTACTATAAAACAAAACTTTTACAACAATCTGCCGAAGCCATTGTGCCCCGTTTATTTTGGCCTTCAAAACCAAGTACCGAAGATTTAATAATGGAACGTGTTTATAATGCAGGCGTAGTTTACCGCGGGGAGCAGGTATCCGCCAAACCCGCCTTTATTGTGGATGCTTATTTATCGTATGGTGCATGGGGCGTACTCATGTTCATGTTCGCTTATGGTGCTATTGCGCAACTTATAGATAATAAAGCCGAAGAATTATTTGGGGGATATATTTTAGGTACCGCGCTAATTTTTAGTGGTTTATTCCAAATATTTTGGAGAGGGCTTAGCTTTGAATTCATCATTAACGTAATCTTCTGGAGCTACGTAACTATGCTCATCATATTTAAAATATTACGGGCTAAAAATATTCTGAACGAGATTTGAAAATCCTGCAATTAAGCGCATCCTATAAACCAGCCTATATTTATGGCGGCCCAACCATGTCTGTTTCCATGCTGGCGGAACAATTGGTTATTGCAGGCGAAAATGTAACCGTATATACCACCACCGCTAACGGACTCACCGAATTGCCCGTTGAAACTGCCACACCCATTTTGGTAGATGGTGTAACCGTTACATATTTTAAACGCATCACTAAAGATCATACCCATCTTTCACCATCACTCCTAATGCATTTATGGCGAACTGCACGCGATTACGACGCCATCCATATCCATGCCTGGTGGAACCTGGTATCAGTATTAGGTTGCCTGGTGGCTTTAATGCGTAAAGTACCCGTTATAATATCGCCAAGGGGTACATTAAGCAATTATTCATTTCACAACAAAAACAACAATATTAAAAGCATCATGCATTCCTGGTTAGGGAAACCGCTTTTAAGAAAATGTTATATACATACCACATCCAATAACGAGCATGATGTAATGAAGGCCATGCTACCTGATAATACCATTTTTAATATCCCGAATTTCATTGATCTAACCAAAAATAAATTCAGCGGTTATCAACCAACCGGCCATCTCCGAATTATATTTTTCTCAAGGATCGAAGAAAAAAAAGGACTTGATATCCTACTAGATGCACTTAAGTCGGTTACTATTCCCTACAAGCTAACCATTGCGGGTGATGGGAACAGCGAGTATGTGAATCAGCTTAAAAAATTAGCACTGGATAATGGCGTTGCTACCCAAATTGACTGGATTGGTTTTCAGACTGATAACAAGTATCACTTGCTTTATGAGCATGATGTGATGATCTTACCATCTTACGACGAAAATTTTGGTAACGTTGTAATTGAAAGCCTTAGCGTTGGCACCCCTGTTTTAATTAGCCGGGCTGTTGGATTAGCAGATTATGTTTCGCAAAACTATTTAGGATGGCTTTGCGAAACAAATTCAGCATCAGTTAGCGCAGCAATAAATAATTTAGTGAGCCAAAAAACAGAGATAAACCGTATAAAGGAATATGCGCCGGGAAAAATCTCGGCAGATTTTAATTATGTCAATCTTGCGAAGAAATATATCGGCATGTACACACAAGTAATTAAATAAGTTGAGCAGTCCATTTTCATTTATTGTAATTACCTATAACGAGGAAGTTCACCTACCTCGTTTACTTAAATCAATAGCTGATTTAAATGCCCCCATCTACGTGCTTGATTCAGGCAGTACTGATAATACCGTTGCCATCGCGAAAGAATTTAATGCCGAAGTTTTAACCAACCCGTTTGAAAATCACCCCAAACAATGGGATTTCGCGCTTAAAAACTTCGACATAAAAACGCCATGGGTAATTTGCCTGGATGCCGACCAAATTGTTACTCCCGAACTAAAACAACGCCTTCTTAATTTTAAGGATGAGGATTATGCCGATATAGACGGCATCTACTTTAACCGCAAGAATTTTTTTAAAGGTCGATGGTTAAAACATGGTGGCTACTACCCTATCTACCTGTTAAAAATGATCCGGTTCGGCAAAGGTTATTCTGACTTAAATGAGAATATGGACCATCGTTTTGTAGTCCCCGGTAAAACCATTGTTTGGAAAGACGGTCACATCCTAGAAGAAAACCTGAAGGAGAACAATATCAAATTTTGGATAGATAAACACAACCGCTACAGCGACCTGGTTGCACAGGAAGAAGTAGAGCGTATGCTTAATATACGCACCCAAACTGTTAAACCCTCATTTTTTGGCTCGCCGGATGAACGTACCGCCCGGCTTAAACAAATCTGGTGGCAAATGCCTCGATACAGCCGCCCGGCCATTTATTTTTTGTACCGGATATTTTTCCAATTGGGTATACTGGATGGGCGAAATGGCATCATCTTCCACTTTCTGCAAGGCTTTTGGTTCAGGTTGATGGTCGACGTAAAAATTGATGAGATCATCGAGCAGAAATATCCTGAAAGAAAATCAAATGGAGGTTTGAGTCCTATAAAATTCGTATTCACCTTCCTGTTTCTGTTTGTTATTTTCTATTACTTCAATATTTATTGGTTTGCGGCAACAAGCCCCACAAGCCGGCATTATATCCCATTCATAGCCGATAATCTTGATTATATAAAAGGCCTGCGAATGGTTTTATTAAGCTCCAGTACAGGGCTGTTGAATTTATTAGGGTTCACTGCCGTACATGATAACTATATCATGCTGGTTGCAGGGCGTGGCTCAATACAAGTAGTTTACAAATGCCTTGGTTTAGGGGTGATCAGTTTCTTTACCGCTTTTGTCATCGCTTACCCTAAAACATTAAAAGCTAAAATAATATTCATTATTGCAGGCATATTGGTACTGCAATTTTTAAATATCCTACGGTTTATGTTCCTTGCGGTATACTGGACCAAAGCCGGAACAACCACTTTAGATCATCATACCATATTTAACTTTATTATTTACCTGATTATAGGCATAAGTATTTATTTTTGGATGAAAGAGCCTGTTAATCCCAATAAAAAACATGCAGCAAACTGATCTTTCAACCTATAATAATTATCCGTTTAATCCCGGGGGGAATGCTATAAAAAGAATTTTATGGCATTATATAAATGCTGTATTTTTTAAAACGGGGTTGCTGCCGATAAATGGTTTTAAGGTTGCTTTACTTAGGTTATTTGGCGCAAAAATTGGCAATAATGTAACCATAAAGCCGGGGGTTAATATTAAATACCCATGGCATTTAACCGTCGGCAATAATACATGGATAGGCGAAGATGTTTGGATAGATTGCTTAGTAACGATTACTATCGGCTCAAATGTATGTATATCGCAAGGCGCTATGCTGCTTACAGGTAGTCACAACTATAAGAAAACCACATTCGATCTGATCACTGGAAATATTATTTTGGAAGATGGCGCATGGATAGGCGCAAAAGCGGTAGTTAACCAAGGAATTACGGTGGCTACACATGCGGTGCTCACCACAGGATCTATCGCTACTAAAAACCTCGATGCTTATTCAATTTATCAAGGCAATCCAGCCGTTAAAATCCGCGACCGGGTTATTAGTTAACACAATACTATTCGTTGAAAAATATTAGTCTGCATAAAATCATCCTTATAACTGTTGGTGTAATTACCACAATTATGGGTATAATGATATTTGTTTATCCACCATCCATTTTCCCCGATCCAAGTCACGGTTTCCAGGTGATGCGATCGATGCAGATGGGAGCTGGTTTTAACAGATTAATAGCGCCAGATCAGGATGATATTTCTAAAAACACCTCTCACTTCTTAACCTGGTGGTCGCCGGGGCAATACCTTGTACCTTATTCAATAAAAATAATATCTGGCTTAAATACCGGCCGTGCAACTGCAATTGCAATAACCTTGTTTGAATTATCAGGCTTAGCAGGTTTTTATGTATTCTTTAAAAAATTAGGTTTTACCCCACTTATAGCTGCATTAAGCATTGTATTTATTATATGCCAGCAAGCGTTTGTTACACCTT
>JABDDX010000030.1 GCA_013287375.1 Bacteroidota bacterium
TTAACTGGATAAAATAATCTATCGGTGGCATGCCGGTAGCTTTCCTGAAAAGGTTTGAAAAGTGTGATACCGATAACTTGTGCATCCGGGCCATATCTTCAACGCTTAGTTTTTTGCTCAGGTTATTACGCATATTAAGTATTGTTTGCGTGATAATATCTACCTGTTCATCCCTTTCGTTACTAATATGCCGCTGAGGAAACAGAAATACCGCTATCAAATGGTATAAACAAAAGTTTGCATTGCACAGGTTTTCAATACTGTAACCCATTTCAAGTGTTTGGTAGATGTTGTGCCACGTTTCGATTGCCTTATCATTAAACGGGATATGTATTGGTCCATTAGTAATACTTAAGTTTAATGATTTATTTAAGGTGGCGATATTGTCCCCCGTATAATGTACCCAGTAAATAGTCCAGGGGTCTTCAATGTCAGCCCAATATCGCATGTATTTATCGGTAACCGGTAATATGATAAACTGGTTAGCATGAACCTCATAGCGCTTATTATCAACTATATAATGCCCTTTTCCTTGTACGCAATAAATCAAAATATTATCCTCGCAACCTTTTCTCCGCTCGCGGTAATGATATGAAGCTTTAGGAAAATAACCTATTTGAGTAATATATATAAAGTATAGTTCAGGGCTTTTTTCCTTGGCATCTTTTAACACCTTTGGCGGAATACTAATCAGTTTTTCTCCCGTAAAGCCATCACGCCTTTTGAAACTGTTACTCATTAAATAATTATTAGGTTTATAATGGTATATTCCATTATAAAGTTACTTGGTTGGTAATGTGCTATTATAAATAAAATATTTTACATAAAGTAACTATCATTTATACTCATTGGAAACCTTTTCTGTTTTTCGGCAAAATGGCGGTTGTTTTGCCTGAAAAGTTGTATAGTCCATCAAAATAAATGTTTCGGCTATTATAGGAATTGTTTCGCAAAGCTATTTTTGATTTTTACGAATAACCAATATAAACTTCAACCGGCTCTACCCAATTGGAAAGCTCAGGAGTTAATCTTTTTAAATTATAATAACTATACCGGTTATTATTTCACAATAATAATTAGTGGGATGCACAGCTATAAAATATGTTATTAAACAACAAAGTGATTTTTTTAACCGGGGGTACCGAAGGCATTGGATTTGAATGCGCCAAGCTATATCATAAATCAGGCGACAGGCTTAGCATTATATCAGATTCAGCCGAAAGTATTGAACAAGCCGCCGCTAAACTGCCGGGCGATATTCTTTTTATCAGGGCTGATGTATCATCATCTACTGACATGAAAAATGCTATTTCGGAAACAGTGAATAAATACGGACAGATAGATGTAATACATAATAATGCAGGTATAGCAAGCCCGTCAAAAGCGGTACATGATACCGCGGAAGAAGAATGGGACAGGCTTTTTAATGTAAATGTAAAAGGCATTTATAATACTGTACGATTTGGTATCGATGAATTGAAAAAATCTAAAGGCACAATTTTAAATACCACAAGCTTGGTGGGTGATATCGGCCAGGAAATGCATGCTGCCTACAGTGCAACCAAAGGCGCAATAAACACGCTTACCAAATCAATGGCGCTTGATTACGCTTACTATGGCATACGGGTAAACGCAGTTGCCCCAGCCGGTGTATGGACACCCATGCTGCGTACGTGGAGTAAACAACAAACAGATCAGAAACAGGTTGAGAAATACCTGGATGAGATACATCCGTTAGGCTATTGCCCGGAAGGGGATGTAGTGGCCGAAGCTTGTATATTCCTGATATCGGAGTGTGCCAGGTTTATAACAGGCTGCATACTGCCGGTTACCGGGGGCGCAGAACTGGGTTATCGCAGGTTAATAAATCAAACGATACAGGAAAATATAATTTAAAAATGATCAGGAACGTTAAAGTTGACGATATGCGATATGCCCTTGATGGCAACGCAGGCAGCGATGCCATACACCGCAACCCTATATATTCTTACGCAGTTACCCGTTTAATAGATGATAGCGGCTTAACAGGGGTGGGGTTTGCCTTTACACTAGGTGAGGGTAACGATTTGGTTTGCAAGGCCGCACAGTATTATGCCGATAAACTTAAAGGCAGGGATATTGAAGATACCATGGCCAACTTTGGTAATTTATTTAAAGAACTATCAAACGATCAACAATTCAGATGGCTTGGGCCACATAAGGGGGTGGTACATCTGGCCCTTGCATCTGTAACTAATGCTTGTTACGATTTGTGGGCTAAAAAACGGGGCGTTCCGCTTTGGAAGCTGCTGATAGATTTGTCGCCCGAACAAATTGTAGCTACGCTTGATCTTTCTTACCTGGAAGATGAGCTAACGCATAAGCAAGCGTTAGAAATATTTAAGGCTCAGCAACCAACTGCTGTTTTAAGGCAAAATATCTTGCAAAGCGGTTATCCAGGGTATGATACCTCGATAGGATGGTTCAACTATTCCGATGAAAAGGTGAGGGAAAATTGCAAAATAGCCATAGCTGAAGGCTTTACTGCCATGAAGTTAAAAGTTGGTTCGGAAGATCCGGAGCGTGACATCCGCCGTGCGCATATTGTACGCGAAGTAGCGGGTGATAATGTAAAAGTTATGCTTGATGCCAACCAGCAATGGAATTTACCACAAGCAATTTCAATATGCAATAAACTAAAAAGTATCAATCCCTACTGGATCGAGGAACCCACTCACCCGGATGATGTACTTGCCCATAAAACGCTAGTCGATGCCATCACACCGCTGAAACTTGCTTTAGGTGAGCATGTGCCAAACAAGATCATATTTAAAAACTATTTACAAACCGGTGCAACATCATTTATACAGGTGGATGCTGTAAGGGTAGGTGGCGTAAGTGAGTTTATTACCGTTAGTTTATTATGCAAAAAGTTCGGTATCCCGGTGGTGCCACACGTGGGCGATATGGGCCAACTGCACCAGCACTTAGTATTATTTAACCATATTGCTATGGGGCATGAAGCATTGTTTTTAGAACATATCCCGCACCTGCAAAAGCATTTTGTTCACCCGGTAAGAATTCATAATGGGGTTTATGAAACGCCGCAGAAACCAGGCAGTAGTTGCGACCTGTTAGCCATAAATAATAATTAATTTATCAACCTAAGTAAATGATAGATAGTCCCGATCTTATTATTAGTGGCCTTTACATAGCTGCTATTTTTATCATAGGTTTATGGTCGGGTCTCCGGCATCAGCGCAAAACCCGAGACAATAAAAATGTGGCCGGCGAATATTTTCTGGCCGGTAAAAAATTGCGCTGGCCAATGATAGGTTTGGCGCTATTTGCTACCAATATTTCATGTGTTCATTTGGTAAGCCTTGCGCAAAGCGGTTTTGATACGGGACTGCTTAACGGGGATTTTGAATGGATGGCTGCATTTACCCTGGTACTTTTAGCATTGTTTTTCGCACCATTTTATATCAGGTCTGGCGTATCAACCTTGCCTGATTTCCTGGAAAAAAGATATGATCGCGCAAGCAGGGATTGGCTGGCAATTGTGTCGGTAGTATCAGCAGTAATTATTCACATAGCATTTTCATTATTGGCTGGAGGGATTGTGTTACACACATTATTCGGTGTCAATATGTACACCAGTGTTATTGCCATCTCGGTAATCACTACAATCTACACCATTGTTGGCGGTTTAACTGCGGTGGTAGTTACCGAGTCGATACAAACGATTGTGCTTTTAGGTGGGGCCATTATCATGAGTTTTGCAGCTTACCATAAAATGGGTGGTTGGCAGCCAATGGTAAATATCCTGCAGCAAACGCATCAAATGAGTAAATTGTCCATGATGCGCCCGTCGGGCGATTCAAGTGGTATGCCCTGGTACGCGGTTTTTTTAGGTTATCCGGTGTTAGGCATTTGGTATTGGTGTGCAGATCAAACCATAGTACAACGAGTGCTTGGCGCCAGGGATGAAAACAATGCACGCGTAGGCCCGCTGTTTTGTGGCTTTATTAAAATATTGCCGGTGTTTATTTTTGTTATGCCCGGTTTGTTCGCCTATGCGCTTGCACAAAGTGGCCACCTGGATATATCAGCCCTGAAAAGTATACAGAATGGCAAGGAGGTAATCAACAGTAAAGGTATTTACACTTTAATGATCACACAGCTTATACCACAAGGACTGATTGGCATCCTGGTAGCTGCATTATTATCAGGTTTGATGAGCCAGATATCGGGCGCGCTCAATTCCATTTCAACTATTGTTAGTTATGATCTTTATAAAAGATATAAACCCGCAGCAAAAGACGAAAGTCTGGTTCGGGTTGGTAAGATAGCAGCAGGCGTTTCATTAATTGTATCCCTGGCATTGTTACCCCTGCTGAACAATTACGGAAGTATTTTTGATGGATTAAATGATATTATTGCCCACATAGCGCCACCAATTACCTGTGTGTTTTTACTTGGTGTGTTTTGGAAGAAAGCCTCGGCTGTATCGGCAAAATATACTTTGTGGATAGGCTCTGCAATAGGGGTAGTGGTATTTATCATAAGCAAAGTTCAGCCAGCATCAATTATTGGCAGCGTGCCATTTATGATGATGGCGTTTTATTTGTTCTGCATTTGCTTTGCGATGCAGGTAACGCTATCATACCTGTTCCCGGTACAGCATACCAAGGAAAGTGCCCGCCTATATTGGAAATCGCCATGGGAGCCCTTGCAAGGAGCCGGATGGCCAGGTTTGGCCAATTATAAATTTTTGTCGGTACTGCTATTGTTAATTATGGGAATACTTTTCTGGATATTCAGGTAATCGAAGAAATTGTGCGAAATACAGAAGGTTTCCACGCGGAAAATGATTTGCAATTTTTTTATAGAAATTCCGCTTTTGATGTCGCTAAAGTATCCGTGAAACAAGAGAAAATATGGATGTTTCGGGAGAGATTTGACCCGACTACTCTGCGTCAGTCCTTATTAGTTCAACTCTAACCGGATGGCCCGGCATCTTAAAGATTAATGTAATTACATCGTCTTTGATTTTTCCAGTTACTTTGATGGGATCTCCCATAATATCGATGGTAAAAGACAATTCATCATCTTTGAATACACCATAATAAAGGTGATGGGTTTTTCCCTCAGAATCTATGGTATATCCGTTTAATACTTCCCCATATACTTTGAAATCGAAAGCAATATCATATTGATCATCGAATCTTCCTGTCCAATGTCCTTTTATATCTGTGGCTAACGAGCTGTTTATAAGTGACAGAAGTAAAATCAATGTTGTTATGGTCTTTTTAATCATATGAATTATTTTGAATCACCTGTTTTCAAACGAACTATTCATTTACTTCCATCTTTAGCGTATCGGCCTGCATTGCCGTAAATATCCCAAAGCCATTTACTATATTGGTAGCGACATTTGACAGGTTTTGCGAGGTAGCACTATTGGTGCTGCTTGTTAAAAGATTGATATATTCCTGATTAACACTCAACAGTGTTACCAGATAACTTCCGTAATAGGGAAAAGTCCTTTGAGTTAGGTTGTAATAGGAAGCCGCGTTCGTATTTATTTCAAATGATGTCTTCGCATCGGCATTAAAAGTATTTGCAGGGAAAGCACTGCCGTCCAGGCAATCAAACACCAATACATAGTTCAAAGAACCGGGATTATTCCAGCTTAACCGGTCTATTGTATTATTAGCAGAAGTGCCGGATGTAGAAACGGTGACCGTATCATATTGGACGACGAAATTTACTGGTTTAGCAGGGATAACGGTTTTAGCAGATACCGTAACCAACTGATATTTGAATTGCAATGTATAAGTTTTGCCTGTAACCAAAAAACTGGAATCAGTATAGGTGTAATTACCCGCTGAAGCTTCGGTTAGTTGCGCATTCGTCGTGCCGTCCGAAACAAATACTTGTAAACCGGTTATCGGTTTGCCATATTCGGCTGTATCGGTTAGTGATTTCTGTTGTGTAATCTTCACAATAACTGGGTGCCCGGGTATAAGGTAGCTATCTACTACTGGCAGGTTAACACTTGTACTACCGGTATTCTGCTTCTGGCATGACAGGAAAAGCATTGCGAGGGCCAAACTAAAAGTTACTTTTAATAAATTATTTTTTATTTCCATCTTAAGCTAAGCGTAATGTTAGGTGTAAAACCAAGGTATTTGACATTAGTGGTAATTACCTGATTATTTACCACCTGGTATTCCCGATACCAAATATTTGCATGATTGTATACATTAAAAAGAGACAAGCCGATACTGCCTATTTTTTGACTGCTGAGCTTTAACAGGTCATAAGTAGCAGATAAGTCGAGACGATGATAATCAGGAAGTCGTTCTGAATTTATTTTAGCGACGTTATAGGAAGTAAGTGTATTTCCATCAACAGAGGTAATGGTATAGGTTGACAATGGCGATGTATAAGGATGGCCTGTACTAAATATAAATACCGCCGCAAAGTTCCAACGATAATAATGATACATATTAATGGATTTAAATTCATGCCTGATATCCTGGTCTGCGGGATAAAAACTATTTCCATAAACGGCAAACTTATTCTCCGCATCAGCCAGTGTATAACCGATCCAGCCGGTATATCGCCCTAACTTTTTCTGTACGAGCACCTCTATGCCCTTTGCCCGTCCTGTGCCGTTATAGAAATCCTGTTGAATGGTGTTTGTAGTGCTGCCGGGTGTTATCTGTGATTGACTTTCCGTGTATTGCGTTAGCCCTGATAATGTTTTATAATAACCTTCCACATCTATCAGAAACTGGTCGTTTTCATAACTGGCACCAGCCATATAATGCCTGGCTTCACTTACCGGTATATTGGTGTTATTTGAAAGTACCCAAAAATTACGGTTGCCGTCTACGACGTCTTCACGGGTGACCTCGTTAATAAATTGGTAAAACTGGCCCGTTGCTGCTTTAAGGGTGTAATGTTCATTAACAACATAACTAGCTGAAAAGCGTGGTTCCAGGTAAACTTTACCCGTTGGCTCAAACCAGGTACTACGTAGCCCGGGTTGTATGTGCAGCTTATTGTTGGGATCTATTTCTGTCTCTATGTATCCTCCCCCTAAAAAAGCTTGATTATGTTGACTGATCAGTGTACTGGTATCGTTTTGTATATAATCATAATTGATCTTTTGGAAATTGCCGAAGCCGCCGTACAATACTTTCATTTTGTTGCTTATTTCCCATTCCCATTCAGATTTGAATCCTATATCTTTTAGGTTGTTGGTTTCAAGCGTGCCATTTTCAAAACTTTCAGAATCTCCATTGCTATCTGTAGTGGTCCCCGCGGTAGAGTTATCTCGATTATTAAAATAAGAAGAGTAAGTAATATAAGTATTTGAATGTATATGCTTATTCCATTGCCTAAACCATTTGACGCTGCTTCCAAGGTTCCCATACTTGGTATAATCGGTTACATTAAGGCTGCCACCAGAACTGATAAATGAGGGTAATTGTAATGCCCGGCTATTATCCGTTTTATCTTCGCCTGTATATACACTCCACGTAAATATGTTATTTGCATCCAGTTTATAGTTATACCTGGCATCCGCATCATAAAAATGCGATGCAGGAGTTGTGGATTCACTAAACCCGCCACCACCAGGAGGGCCGCCACCGCCGCCGGGACCCGCGTCAACGGTCGAGGTATTAAACTGTTTAAATATCTTATCATATAGAGGGCCCTGATAGGACCTCCTGAATGCTATCAGTAAGGATGATTTATCATTTAACGGTGTTGACGCAAACATATTCAGGCTAAGTAAGCTTAGGTCCACGCCATAACTTGCTTCGTTTTTGTTGCCATCTTTGCCATTTATCTCTGTAACACTTGATAGTCGGCCCCCATATACGGAGGAAAACCCACCTTTATATAACTGGACATCTTTAACCGCGTTACTGTTAAATGCGCTAAAAAAACCATATAAATGGTCAACCTGGTAAACAGTGAAACCATCAAAAACTACCAAATTCTGATCTGGTGTTCCGCCGCGGACATAGGCACCAGAGGATGATTCGTTAGTGGCACCAACGCCTGGCATCAACTGGAACGCTCTTAATATGTCCTTCTCACCCAAATTTGGCAATTTGTCTAAACTTTCTGGCGTAAGCTGCAACACCCCCACCTTCTTAGTATCTGTGGTCATTACACCGCTTTTTTTACCCAGGATGGTTACCTCGTTGAGTGTGTTAAGCGATTTGAATAGTCCAAAAACTAGTGTAGTATTTATTTTTTTAGCGTCCAGTCTTCTATCATCTGGTTGGTATCCTGAATAGCTAACTTCAATTACGCATGTATCCGAAGGGATATTAAAGATGGTGAAATTGCCATCGGTATTGGTGGAGGTTGACAGTTGTGTATTACGAACTCGTACAGTAGCGGAGGGCAATGATTCGCCCGTGCTTTGGTCAATCACCCGCCCGTTAATACTAAATAAAAAATGGGTTGGCGGTCCTTTTACAGGTTCAATACTCGGTTTTGCCTTACCCTGGGAGAGGTGTTTAAGTGCGTTCAATTTTTTAAGCCTGTCCAGATCATCTGTATTCTGTAGTATATAGATGGTTCCATCAGATTCTATCCAGTAATGCAAATCGTTTTGAGAACAAACCCTATCGAATACATCTTTTAACGGTTCCTCAAAAAAATGTTCAACAACATCAAACTTGCTTAAGGAGTCACGCTCAAAAACAATGTTCAAATGGTATTTCTGAGCTACTGTATCCAGCATTTTATCAAGCGTGCAGGTAAATAGCTTATTTATGATTGTTTTATTTAACACAGTTTCCGTGTGCTGTGCAAAAGCCAAAGTAGTAATGCCCGGAATCATGAGCAGCAGTAAAAGTTTCTTCATCCAGTTTTATTTGCTAATAAAACCGAAAGTGCAGCATATTAAGCGGGGTAAAAAATAAATGAGATGAGGATGGGGAAAGTGTAGACCAAATGGGGTATTGTGGCTTTCATAAAACCTACAATAGATTAATTGTAAGTTCAGCGTTAAAAACATTGTTGGTCACAAATGTGTTAAATTCATGCGCGCCGGGATATACAATGTCCAGGCGTCGCTGTATATTGTTAAGGCCTATTCCGGAATCATGAAGACCAGGTTTGTGCTGTACATCAAAAAAATTAACCACTTTAAAGTATAATTCAGTACCTGCCTGATTAATATCCAATGTGATAATAATAAGGTTATTATCCTCACTGTTCGTTCCATACTTAAAAGCATTTTCAACAATTGGTATCAATAGCATCGGATGAATAACATAGGTTTCGTAGTTTCCTGTAAAATCAGTTTTTACGCTCACTTCATTGTCAAAGCGCAGCAATTGCAGATCAATATAACTTTTTAAATACTCAACTTCTTTAACAAGATATACCTTGTAATCCGCGCTTTCATATAACATATAACGCATTAACTGCGCTAGGTTTATGATAGTGGGTTCCAGTATATCTGATTTCTTGCGGGCAAGTGATGTCATATTATTTAATACATTAAACAGGAAGTGTGGATTGATCTGCGAACGCAAAAAGTTGAGTTCCGTGCGCAAATGAATAGTTTCCTTTTCTTTTAGTAATTGATCACGCGAGATATTGTCAAGAATAACCCGGTAGCAAAAGCTGCACAACAAGGTGACTATCAGTAATAGCATGGGTATGAAATTCCCAGGGCCCTTTGGCGATGATCCAGCTGCAAAAGGTGGCCCCCCCTTAAAATCATGAAAACCAACCGGCGGTCCATTTAAAGGACCGAATCGAAAGAAAAGGAAATAGCTGTAATATAATAGAATCAGTACAGTAATTGCCGCGGTATAACCTATAAAATGTTTCTGTTTTAAAAGGGGATAAAGAAGATAAGAATGAACATAAAATATGGTCAGAAGCAAAGCATTGGAAATAAAAACATGCAATAAGAAACCGGAGTGTTCAAGTTCAGGAATGTTTGCCGTAGATGAGATTAATGGTGATATAAACAGCAAAAACCAAATCGGTAAAGGAATAATAATATGGAACCATGATTTGAAAAGAATTTTCCTCATCTGTCAAAATAAATGTTAAATAATCAAAGTGGAAAATTAAAGAGATGAAATGGCTGAATGTGATGACGAACGCGTTAAATAGTGTTAAAATAAATTAGGGGTCTTTAAAATTCAGTATTTTGGATGGAAAGAAAATATAAGCTTGTCCTAATAAATATGCGTTGTATAATAGTTGATGATGAACCGCTTGCCCTGGAATTGTTGGAAGATAATATCAAGAATATCACAAGGTTAGAATTGGTTGCAAGTTGCCGTTCTGCTGCGCAGGCGCTTCAAATTATACAGGAAAAGGAAATTGACCTTGTTTTTTCTGATATACAAATGCCTGGAATTAGTGGCTTGCAACTGGTTAAAAGCTTAAGCAGGAAACCGATGTTCATATTTATTACCGCTTACCAAGAGTTTGCTGTTGATGGATTTGAACTTGATGTGATTGATTACCTGTTGAAACCAGTATCTCTGGAACGCTTTTTAAAAGCCAGCAATAAGGCGATCAACCAATACGATCTTCAGAAAAGTAGGTTGATTCCAGCTTCCGCCCCCGTGAATGATTATCTGTTCGTTTATGCTGATTATACATTGATGCGATTAAATCATGATGATATAACCTACATTGAGGGGCTTAAGGATTACGTTAAATTATACCGAAACGGGCACCCTAAGCCTTTATTGTCACGTATTACGATCAAATCGCTTGAGGAGCAATTACCTGCTAAACAATTTTTCCGTACCCATAAATCATTTATAATAAACTTAAATTATGTACAATCAATTCGAAAGGGACGGATTAAATTGGATGGAGCGGAAGTGCCTTACAGTGAAAACTATAAGGATGTGATAGGGCGTATTACAGGGAAAGTTATTAATTAATAATCATGACAGCCTGCCGCTTTAACGGGGGGAGAAGAGGGGTGTAGGTCTGGAGAACCCCATCCAATGGAGGGTGTGTTATACGTAATGCATAATACACCACTGCCATTACGCTCACATGCACCCCTCTCTCAAAAAGGGAGCAATAAAAAAGCCGGCAAACACAGCCTGTTATTCTGTCTTCAAACTTTTTATCGGGTTTGCTAATGCCGCTTTTATGGATTGGAAGCTTACCGTTAGTAGTGTGATCAGCATGGTCACAATAGCTGTACTAATAAATATCCACCAGGAAACATCGGTATGATAATGATATTTGTTCAGCCAGTTGTTCATAAAATAATAAGCCACAGGCGAAGCTATAATTATTGAAATAGAAACCAGTACGGCAAAATCTTTAGATAGCAATTGCCACAGGGCGAACACCGAAGCGCCAAGTACCTTGCGCACGCCTATTTCTTTAACACGCTGTTCGGCCATGAATGATGCCATGCCAAACAGCCCGAGGCAGGTGATAAATATAGCCAGGCCGGCAAAGACGGTAGCCAGTTTACCTATGCGTTCTTCATTATCGAATTTTTTGGCGTATTCCTGGTCAACGAAGTGATACTCGAATGGCTGTTGGGGATTCTCCGTTTTTAACACCGAAGCGATGTTGCTAATAGCTTTACTTGCGCTCATTTTCGGGCTTATCTTTAGCAGTAAACTGCCTCCCGCCCATTTCGCTAAAAAATAAACCATAGGTTGCACCTGTTCATAAGGCGAACGGTTAATGATGTTTTTAGTTACGCCTATGATCCTAAATTTTCCCCCCAAAAAGGTTATGTAGTTTTCTGTCGGTTTTTTCATGGTCATAAAATCAGCTGCTGCCTGGTTGATGATCACCGCTGCTGAATCGGAAAGGAATGACGGTGAGAAATCCCGACCTGTGCTAAATTCCCAACCAATGGTTTTGCCATAATCGTATGAAATATCCTCCTGGCTGAAATTGACATCCAGATTAGGGTCTTCTCCGGGCCATCCGACGCCGTTGGTAGTGCCTGCAACGCTGTTAGGCGGAGCATCTGCTTCGGCCATTTCAGTTATTGTGCCGTTACTTGCAAGGGCCTGTTTTATCGCATCAAAATGTTGGTGGAGTTCAATAGTTCGGACGGGTATTGCAACCAATCTGTCCTGGTTGTAGCCTACAGGGCGGTCTTTGGCAAAAATTATCTGTCGGATAACTACAATGGTACCGATGATGAGCACAATAGAAACGGTAAATTGAAGCACCACCAGCACTTTACGCGGGGCTGAAGCCAGTCGGCCGACCCGGAACGCCCCCTTCAATACCCTTACAGGCTTAAATGACGATAGATAGAGTGCCGGATAGCTGCCGGTGATAATAGCAGTAATAAAACTGAGGCCAATTCCCGCAAGCCAAAACGCCGGGCTGTTCCATGGAATGTTCATTTGTTTACCGGCCAGTTGATTAAAAGCCGAAAGACTTAATCTTGCCAGCAATAAGGAGGCTAAAAATGCCAGCAATACGCAAAGTAACGATTCGCCGTAAAACTGGTGTATCAACTGGCTGCGGGATGAACCTATGGCTTTGCGGATACCTACTTCGCGCGCACGTTTATCGGATCGGGCTGTACTTAAGTTCATGAAGTTAATACAGGCCAGCAGCAGCACAAATACGCCTATAATGCCAAAAAGCCACACATATTGTATTGCGCCACCGGTATTTTTTCCGTCCTTAAACTCGCTGTACAAATGCCATTTACTCATTGGCTGCAGGAACAGCGCCGATTTTGTTTTAGCTGAAAGCGGTTTTAAGTGCCGCAGCATCTCATCCCTGATTTTTAAAGATACTTTCTCAAGGTCGGCATTGTCAGCCAATTGAACATATAAATTAACAATGCCTGGCCCCCATGGCTCGCGCATTCCGCTCAGTCTATAATCTGTCGCGTAGCGGTCCCAGCAACCAATAAAAGCCATACCGGCAAGTGTGGTATTTTCGGGCAGATCCGCATAAACACCGGCTACTTTCAAATTATCCAGATTATTCAGCTTCAATACTTTAGCCATAGGATCCTCATTTCCGAAAAATGCCTTAGCTGTCGATGCAGATATTAGTATAGACGATGGATCCCTTATAGCATCGCGCCTGCCCTCTATCATATTTAATGTAAACAGGTCCGGTCCACCGGCTTCCATAAAGGCACCTTGCTCGTTCAGTTTTTTATCGCTTAAAGCCAGTATATAATCTCTCGGGAGCGTCGACATTGCTACAGACTTAAAATCACTGCCATAGTTTTTGCGCAGCGCGGCTGCCAGGGGATAGGGTACATGGAACGAGGTTTTCACTTCGCCATTACTGGTCACATTTTGTGCCACCTCGGCTATATGGTGATAATTTTCGTGATACTTATTAAATGATACTTCATCCAAAATCCACAAACTGATTAGCATTACCACTGCCATGCCCACTGCAAGGCCACCTATGTTAATAAGCGACAAAACTTTATTCTTAATAAGGTTGCGCCATGCAATTGTTAAATAATTCCTGAGCATGTAATCTTGATTAATATAATAATATCTTAAACTGCTCTCAAAAAATCTCCCTGGGAAAGTGTGGACATAAATTTAGTGTTATTACTACGCTTTCAAACTTTTAAACACACGCTTTACAGACCGGAAATTTATAAATATTGTAGAACTAAAAGTTTTTGTTCTTTAACAAAAGCCGTTTTTAAAATAGCCTTTAAACATAATACTTAGTTCAAACAGAAGTCAAAATATTATTTTAACTAACTAATGTTGTGCCATGGGGTTAATATATTGATAGTAAAGTATTTATACTATATTGAATAGCGAAATCCGTTCGGTTTTGATACAGCTATTGTCCGTTAATGAAAGGAAACATATTAATGATTCATGGGACTAGAAACAGTTATAAGCCACAGGGTTGGTATTCCGGAGCCATTGACCATCCCGTTCCGGAGTAGCCTGGCCAAGCTTCCCGGAATATCCAAATATTTGTATTAAGAATATTGCTTACGCTTAAATTCACTTGGGGTACAATCATACTTGGCTTTAAAAACTGTAGAGAAATAATTGGGACTTGAAAAGCCAACCATGTAGGTGATCTCGGAAATAGAATAACTTTCATTAATGAGTAAGTATTTAGCCTTTTTAAGCCTCCGGTTTAATATGTAATCGGTAATACTGCAGCCCAATAATGCCTTTACCTTACGATAAAGCTGTACTCGTGAGATACCTATTGATTTGCAAATGTCATCAACACTAAAGTTTTCATTAGCGAGATTTTGTTCCACAATCCCCGAAAAATCACTCATGAATTTTTTATCCAGGCTTTTTGAAACCGTTACTTTACCGGGTCCTACGTCACTTATAAAATGCTCTTTTAATATTACCCGGTTTTTAATCATGGTTTTGATAGTGGCATGCAGGTAATCAAAATTGAAAGGCTTGGTAATGTAAGCATCGGCCATGCTGCGTATGCCATCAATTTGCTGTTCAACACTGCTTTGCGCGGTTAATAATATAACGGGTATGTGAGATGTTCTCACATCGGTTTTAAGACTTTCTGCTATCTTTTTGCCGGATATGCCGGGCAATACAACATCAGATATAACCAGATCGGGCACCTTCTCAAAAGCTTCGGTTAAACCATTAGGGCCATTATCTGCTGTGAATATTTCATAACTATCTCCCAATTTCTCGCTTAAGTAATAAAGCAAATCAGTATTATCTTCAATAATTAATATAGATTGTTCCTTAGGCAGTGCAAATACGGCTGTTTCGTTGTTGGCAACATAATCTTCAAGATCAGCTGTATAAAGTTGTGCATCTTCATCAATTGCAGAAGCTGCTGCTGAATTGCTTGTAAAGCTATTTATGTTTTCCTTACCCAATGGAAGCTTAATAGTAAAGGTTGTTCCCTGCCATTTTTTTACTACTGGCCTCAATACTGCCCTGATGTAATAAGATGATCTCTTTGGATAAGGAAAGCCCTAATCCTGATCCTTTTGATGAACCATTATCTGCCTGATAAAACTGTTCAAATACATGCTCAACCTCGTGTGGTTCCATGCCTATACCATTATCTGTAATAGCTATGGTTATAACATCAGTACTTTTTGTAACGGTTATGGTTATGTATCCATTGTTTTTGGTAAATTTTAATGAGTTTGATATCAGGTTAAAAAATACCTTATCCAGCATATTTACATCATACCAAACAACAATATTATCTTCTTTGGATGTTACGTTGAGGCTAATATTCCGTTTCTGCGCGGTGTGCTGAAAACTGCCCAAAATGTCATTTAAAAAGGCTATAATATTATTGGGTGAGGTACTAATTTGCTGTTTGTCATATTCTATTTTGCGATAATCTATCAATTGGTTAACTAGTCGCAGTAGCCTGAATACGTTTTTATGCATTAATTTGAGGCTTTTTCCGGCAACGATGTTTAATTTCTCATTCCGCATCATATCCTCAACAGGTGACAGTATTAGCGTTAGTGGTGTGCGAAACTCATGCGAGATATTTGTAAAGAAATTAAATTTGGCTTCAGTAGCGGCCTGCGCCTTTACCGACATCTCTATCAGTTGATTCCGTTGCGTTAAAATTTCTACATTTTTAGCTTCAAGGCTTTTATTTATTTTCCTGTTTTCCATTAGGGAATAAAATGCAAGCCCTCCGAATACAATGGCCAGTACCAGGGTTATTACGATGATGTTTAATACAATCTGCTGGCTATTATAAACCTGCCTTTGCTCTTCGAGCAATGATTGCTGCCGTTCAATATCCCTCTGCTGGCTATTAATTTTACTCCATTGGAGTTTCATCAGCTGCACATTAGTTGAATCAATTACAACAGATTGTAAAATATTCTCTTTTGAAAAGGGTTCCTTATTTAATATCCTGAAGGCCGTCATTATAGCATCCTTACCCCCGGTAGGATATACCAAACTAGCATCAATAAGTTTAGAACTAACCATTTGTATACCGCCGCCGTTGCCCGGTAAGGCATCTACACCAATAATTTTAACCGGTTGTTTTATTTGTTGTGCGTTAAGTACATCTCTGGATGCTGCAGCCATTACATCGTTATGGGCGAAAACTGCATTTATATTTTGCAATTCAGGCTGTATCTGGTTAAGTTGCTTTTTTGCATTTTCCTTTAACCAATCGCCATATACTTTTGATACGATGTGAATTCCGCTATATTTTTTAATTCCGTCATTAAAACCATTTTCACGTTCAATTGCAGGCGATGAGCCCGGCAGGCCCATAACTTCAAGTATATTGCCTTTCCCTTTTAACAAAGTGCCCATGTATTCACCGGCCATTTTACCTATCTGGTAATTATCTGCTCCTACATAAGCAGTATACGATGCTGATGATGTTTTACGGTCAATTACGATAACCGGGATTCCTTTATTATAGGTTTGCTCCACAATACCAGTGAGTGGTTGCGCCTCATTTGGAGAAATTATCAGCAGGTCGATACCTTTATCCAACATCTGTTTTACCTGCTCAACCTGCTTAGCGCTGTTACCTTCCGCATCAGCATATATAAACTTTGCTCCCGGATGTAATGAAAGCTCCATCTTCATCTCATCCAGCATAGTTTGCCGCCACAAATCAGAACCCACGCATTGGGAAAACCCAATTGTATATTGTGATTTTGTATCAGCTTGCTTGCAGCCGCTTATAAATAATATTAAGAATGCTGTTAATAGCATTTTAATATAGAGCTTAATGTTTATGGTCATTAGCCTTATTTGTAAATGGAACTTTGTAAATGGTTATAATTTAATTGGTTACCCGGTCTGTAGCGGGTGTATCAAAACTACCAATAAAAACTTTCATAAAGTAAAATACACGGTTTGTTATAATTTCAACAATGAAACATAACCGTAAATAAGAGGTAACAAAAACAAACTATTTATTCAAAACATTCAATTTTATTATCGTAAATTATTGATTATAAGATAGATGTATAATGTTTAATTTTTATACTATTTTGTTCTAAAACTGATAACAGCCGACAGCCTGATTCGGGCATCTTTGGAATTACAAATCCAATTAATACCTTTTTTTATTATGAGAAAACACTCTGTCATGGCATGGTCCATGGTTGTTGCCCTTGGTGGGTTTTTATTCGGTTTTGATACCGCAGTAATATCAGGAGCCGAAAAATCTATCCAGCAATTTTGGCATTTATCAGTTTTTGAACACGGTTTAACCATATCTATAGCTTTAATAGGTACAGTTTTAGGTTCGCTGCTAGGTTCTAAGCCTTCTGATTTTTTTGGCAGAAAGAATACACTTTACTTTGTAGCAATTGCTTATCTGCTTTCATCATTAGGTACATCGCTTACCGATAATTGGTATATATTTTTAACATTTCGTTTATTAGGCGGTTTAGGTGTTGGTGCTTCATCAGTTACAGCGCCTATATATATATCCGAAGTTTCACCGGCCGACCGCCGCGGCCGCCTGGTTGGTTTATTTCAGTTTAATGTTGTATTAGGGATATTAATATCCTACCTGTCAAACTATCTGCTAAGTCAGGGGGGCGAAAGCTCATGGCGATGGATGTTGGGCGTACAGGCGATACCCGCATTTATATTTTTATGCCTTATATACTTCATCCCTGAAAGCCCGCGCTGGCTTATACTTAAAAAAGGAGATACCACACGGGCATTAGAGATATTACGCATCATTAATCCCCTGAATTGTGAAACCGAATTGGTTTCTATTCAACAATCAAGCTTAGATACTTCGGGCAACAAGCGTAGCAAAGAGAACCTGTTTTCAGGCAAGTATAAAACACAGGTTGTATTGGTGATGCTGTTCGCTTTCTTTAACCAGGTTTCGGGTATCAATGCTATAATTTACTATGCACCACGAATTTTTGAGATGGCGGGTTTAGGCGCCCATTCATCACTACTATCCACTGTTGGCATCGGCATGATAAATTTTATTTTTACATTGCTTGGGATAAACATTATTGATAAAGTAGGCAGAAAGGTGTTAATGTTAGTGGGATCGGTGGGTTTGATAGTTTCACTTTTCCTGGTAGCCTTTACCTTTTACTCCGGGCATTTAAGCGGCTTCGCTATTCCTGTTTACATGATGCTGTTTATAGCCTTTTTCGCTTTTTCGCAAGGCGCGGTTATATGGGTATTCATCTCCGAAATTTTCCCAAACCAGGTACGAGCTAAAGGGCAAACCTTAGGCAGTTCAACCCATTGGATCATGGCTGCAATTATCGCATTTAGCTTTCCATATCTGGCTGAGTCGCTTGGTGGGGCAATCACCTTTTTCTTCTTTGGTTTTATGATGGTTTTGCAATTGATTTTTGTATGGTTTTTTATGCCCGAAACCAAAGGTACCTCGCTTGAGCAAATTGAAGCCAATATGGTAGTAATGCATTAATTATGAAAAATATGAAATCAATGAATAATTACGCAACGCCAGCTATTTGTTATGGTGAAATTTTATGGGATGTATTGCCGGATGGCCCTCAACCGGGAGGAGCGCCTTTAAATGTTGCCTATCATTTAAATAAAATCGGTGTGTCTACCAGTATCATAAGTAAAATAGGCAATGATCAAAATGGCGACAAACTGGAAGACCTGCTTGACCAATGGGGCATTAAAAAACATATGCTGCAACGAGACTCGGAGTATCCAACCAGCCAGGTTATCGCCAAAATGAATAATGGTAACGAGGTTTCTTATGAAATCCTTTTTCCGGTGGCATGGGATTTTATCAGCAATTCAGAAACGATAGTAAAGCAACTAAATCCTTCAACCTATTTTATATATGGCAGCCTGGCATCCAGAAATGATACCTCAAGGAAAACATTACTTGAGGTTTTGGAAAGTGATGTTATTAAGGTATTGGACATAAATATGCGCCCGCCTTACATCAGCAAGGATTTATTACAGGCATTGTTGCACAAGGCCAATATTGTAAAATTTAACCAGGCTGAACTGGAAATGACCCAGATGCTTTTCAAAAGCTCATCTTACAACGAGGCAGCACAGGTGAAATTTATACAGGATTACTTTAATATACCGGAAGTGATCATCACCAAAGGCGAATTTGGCGCTTCATATTATAATAAGGACAAATCGTACCATGTATGGGGAACCGAAGTTAAGGTTGTTGATACAATTGGTAGTGGCGATTCTTTTTTAGCAGCTTTTTTAGCAGGACATTATTTACATGAAGAACCCGAAAAAATATTGAGAAATGCTATAGCGATGGGCGCATTTATAGCTACAAAGAAAGGAGGTTGCCCGGAATATAATGTGTCCGACTATAAAAAGTTTAGAAACGAAATGTTTTAAATATCATAATTAACTAATTAAAACCAATTAAATGAGAAAACTATTACTTTTTTGTTCCTTGCTTGTACTAATCGCGAGCGGAGCATATGCGCAGTCCCGCCAGATAAGCGGAGCAGTAACAGACAAGGATTCTAATCCCTTGGCAGGCGTTACAGTGTCTGTTTTAGCGACGCAAAAAGGCACGCTAACAGATATTAAAGGCCATTTCAAAATTCAGGCTGAAACAGGCCAAGTCCTGCAATTTAGTTATGTAGGGTATAAGCCGGTTAATGTAAAAGTTGGTGAAAAAACCAGCAACATAAACATCCAGGTTACCCAGGAACTTACCGATTTAAATGAGGTAGTAGTAACTGGTTATACCTCAGAAAAGAAGAGAGATCTAACAGGTGCCGTTACTGTAGTAAACATCAATGATATAAAGGATGTGCCTACAGGTAATGCAATGCAGGCGTTACAAGGCAGAGTGCCAGGATTACAAATTGCGAATAGCGGAAACCCTAACGGAGCGGTTGGTGTAACTCTCAGAGGTATAACTACCCTTAATGATAATGACCCGCTCTATATTATCGACGGTATTCCGACTCAGCGTGGTTTGCAGGAAATTAACCAGGATGATATTGCATCCATACAAGTTTTAAAAGATGCCTCCTCATCAATCATATATGGATCCAGGGCTGCTGCCGGTGTAATTATTATTACCACAAAAAAAGGAAAAGAAGGCAGGCAGCGGATTGATTTCGACGCTTCTACTTCTATTCAATATTACAATAGCAAAATATCAGCGCTTAACACCATACAACATGGCCAGGCTTATTGGCAGGCACAGGTTAATGATGATGAATTTGGGCCAAATGTTGGAAACCCTGTTAACCCGGTTGAATATGCTGTAAATGGCGGTCCAGGCGGTGTATATACTTTCAATTGGAACCATAATTACAGTAATCCCATACTGTATGGAGTACATGTAAGCAAATATTTGGATACGCCCAATATGACGATGCTCTCGAGCAATACCAATTGGTTTAATCAAATATCTCAACCTTCCATACAACAAAAGTATGACCTGACAATTTCAAGTGGTACCGACCATTCAAACTCCTTATTCTCTGTAGGATATTTTGATAACAGAGGTATTATTAAAGATACAAGGGACACCAAATACAACGTTAGGTATAACAACGATTATAGTTTTTTTAATGGTAAACTTAAAATAGGTGAAACGCTATCCGGAACTTACATGCGTGATCCGATTTTACCGGTTAGTAATATAACTTCGCTCGCATTAATTGAAAATCCTATAATACCGGTTTATACCACTACTGGTGGCTGGGGCGGCCCAATAAACGGAATGGATGATCGTGATAATCCGTACAGAGAGATTATTGATAATCAGCAAAACGTAAACGCTTTTGGAAGAGTATTTGGCAATGCTTATATTTCCTATGCTATATTACCAAACCTGAATTTCAAAACCACTTATGCCGCTGATTTTGCAGGTAACTATCTAAGATCAGTACAAATTCCTTATGTAGCGGGGTTCTTGTCTGATACTCGTACGATAGCTGCCGCATCATCTGACTATGAACTGACAGAAACCTGGCAAAACCAGTTAACTTACGATTTAAGCTTAGGCAAAAATAAATTCAACTTTTTGTTAGGCGAGGAAAACGTTAAAGATAAAAGCCAAAACTTTAATGCAAGTGCACAAGGCTTAACATTAAGTACTATTGATTATGCATACCTAAGTGCGGGTACTACTAATTATGCTGTTGCAGGGGCAGGAAGCAGCGATGCATTGCTTTCCTACTTTACGAAGGTAAATTATTCCTATGACGATAAATACCTGGCTTCAGCGACTTTAAGAAGAGATGGCTCGTCAAGATTCGGGCAAGATAATCGTTATGCCTATTTCCCCGCTGGATCAGTAGGATGGAGGATTAGCCAGGAAAGTTTTATAAAAGATAATGCTCCTTTCATCTCAGACTTAAAACTTCGTTATGGCTGGGGCCAAACCGGGAACCAAAACATAAGTGATAATGGTATTTATTCGCTTTACCAGTCTATTTATGGCAATAGGGCTGCATTTAATGGTGATAGTGGTAGTGCTTATGCTATTTCTGGCCAAGGATCGGGTACACTCCCTTCCGGTTTTACTGCTGTGCAAACAGGTAACCCACAGCTAAAATGGGAAACCACCACACAAAGTAACTTTGGATTGGATTTCGGCTTTTTCAACAATAAGCTAACCGGTTCTGCAGACTACTATATCAAAAAAACAACAGATATTTTAATCACGCCGCCTTATCTTGCCGTACTTGGCGAGGGTGGAAACGAAACCTATAATGGGGCATCTATGCAGGATAAAGGTTTAGAACTACAACTAAACTACAGCGGCAATATTTCGCATGATATCACCTTTAATTTAGCGGGTAATATTGCGGGTTATCGTAATAAAGTACTTTCACTACCATCAGATGTGCTGAACGCCTATGCCGGTAATGGTACCACACAAACTGTATTGGGCCGCGATATCAATTCAGAATATGGTTATGTGGTACAGGGTATATTTCAAAACCAGGCTGAAGTTAATAATTCAGCAACACAGCCCGGAAAGGGTGTTGGGCGCCTGAGATATGAAGATTTAAACCATGATGGGGTTATCGATCAGAATGATGAAACATTTATTGGCAACCCTGATCCTAACTTCGTGTATGGCTTAAATACTTCAGTGGGATATAAAGGCTTCAACCTCACATTTTTCTTCCAGGGCTCACAAGGTGGTTTAGTCGACAATACTTATAAAACCTTAACTGATTTTACATCGCTGGCACCGGGTTCAAATTGGGGTACCAGGGTTTTAGATGCCTGGACGCCGACTAACAATAAATCGACCATTCCCGCTTTAACACTTAACGATAATAATAATGAAGGCCGCCCATCCACTTATTTTTTGGAAAGTGGGTCTTATCTTAAGTTGAGAAATATTCAATTATCCTATAACTTAAAGAATGCAATAAAAAAATTAAAGCTGCAACGCGCGATGGTGTATATACAGGCAAGTAACCTGCTTACCTTCAAGAGCGCTTCATATACGGCTCCTGACCCTGAAAACCCGGGGAACGCTTACCCGATACCGGTAATTACGACTATAGGAATTAATTTTTCTTACTAACCAATTAAAATCAAGACGATGAAAAATATAAGATATATAGCTGCATTATTGCTTTGCATAACTGCCGCTTCCTGTAAAAAATACCTGGATACCACACCCCAGGGTGTAATTTCGACAGATGATTTAACTACTCCCGCTAATACAGATGCAATGGTTATCGCGGCTTATTCATCCCTGGGTAACGATTATTATTATTATCCATATGGCAGCATGTGGGCTTACGGTAGCATCCGGAGCGGAGATGCCTATAAAGGAGGTGGTGGCCCGGGTGATGTTAATGAATATGATCAGTTTGAAAGATTTTCAAGTAATACAATAACAAATGTTTCAGGGGACGATGTGTTTTATCGGTTATATGTCGGTGTAGCCAGAGCAAATACTGCCTTGCAATTAGTAGAAGGGCAATCTTTAGCAAATTATCCACAGAAAGTTGAAAGGGAAGCCGAGCTTAAATTTTTACGCGGGCATTTTTATTTCCTTTTGAAAATATTGTTTAATCACATTCCATGGATTGATGAGACTATCCAAAAGAGCGCTGCCAGTTATGGCGCAGTCTCTAACGTCGCATTAACAAGCGATCAGTTATGGACTAATATTGCAAATGATTTTAAATTTGCGGCAGCTAATTTGCCTGTAAATCAATCAGATGTTGGCCGGGCAACTAAAGGGGCAGCGCAAGCTTATCTGGCAAAAACTTTATTATACCAGGCCTATACGCAGGATGCTAATAACAACGTAACAGGTATCGATCAAACAAAACTTGCACAAGTAAGTGCGGAATGTGATAGCGTTATTAATTCGGGCAAATACAGCCTTGATGCTGATTTTGCAGATAACTTCTTACCACAATATGATAACTCCGGCGAATCTGTATTCTCCATACAATATTCAAACAATGACGGAACCCCTGTAGGAAGGATTGATGCGGGACACTGTTTGGATTACCCTATGAATGTGCAGTATGGTTGCTGCGGTTTTCACGTACCAAGCGATAACTTGATAAATGCCTTTAAAACGGATGTTAATGGTTTGCCTGAATTCACTACTTTTAACAATACCGATGTTGTGCCAACAGGCGATTACCAAACCAATACATTTGACCCCCGCCTTGATCATACAGCCGCTATTCCCGGCCATCCTTATAAATATCAAACAGGTTTGATTTATAATGCCTCTTGGGCGCGTGATCCGCAAGTATATGGCCCCTTGTTAAGCATAAAGGAAACAGTTGCTTATACTGATCCGTCCTTCACCAGATTTCCGCCATTTATGTCCAGTTCTAAGGATTGGGAAGTTATCCGTTATGCTGATGTTTTGCTCATGAAAGCAGAAGCGCTTATCCAAATGGGGCAAGAAACGGCGGCGTTGCCATACATAAATATGGTGCGTCAAAGAGCTATGAACAGTACTGCTTTATTGGTACAGGCAAATGGGACACCTACATCAAACTATCATATGGACATCTATAAGCCAGGAGTAAATTGTACCTGGACTAATGCTTACGCCTTACAAGCGCTAATGTTTGAGCGCCGGCTTGAGTTTGCAATGGAGGGCTACCGCTTTTTTGACCTGGTACGCTGGGGGATTGCTGCAGACTACCTGAACAACTATTTTGCAGTTGAAACTACCCGTACAAGTCACCTTGTAGGCGCACATTTCACCAAAAACCGTGATGAGTACCTGCCAATTTCTGAAAACCAAATCAACTTTAGTAAGGGTTTGTACAAGCAAAACCCGGGTTGGTAGTACTATTTAAATAATGAGTTGCCGGGTATTGATTTTATTACCCGGCAGCTTTTGCTATGCAGAGTGGTGCGCCGCCACTGCATCATGTAATAAATTAAAGATATATGAGAAAGATAATAATCATCAACTGTGTGAGTTTATTGTTATTTGCTTCCTGTAGTAAAAAAACAGTAGTTAATCCAGTAACAAACCCGAAGAACGGTGGTGATACAACAGTTGCATCAGTATCATACCGGCCACTATTTCATTATACGCCCACTACAAACTGGATTAATGATCCTAATGGATTGATATATTATAATGGTAGCTATCATTTGTTTTCACAATACAACCCAAATGGATATGTTTGGGGAAACATGAGCTGGGACCAAGCACAAAGCTCTGATTTTTTTACGTGGCAGGAATCTGGCGTAGCTATCCCCGAGGTGTTTAATATCAATGGCTCTACTTCTATGATATTTAGCGGAAGCGCGGTTGTAGATAATTTGAACACATCCGGCTTTGCAACCCAGGCAGGGCAAGTTCCGCTGGTTGCCGTTTACACTGCAAACAATACGGGAGCAAGCGGCAATGCTATATCACAAACGCAGTGTATATCTTATAGTCTTGATCAGGGCCTAACCTGGACAGCGTATACTAAAAATCCTGTTTTAGATATTGGCTCAACCCAATTCCGAGATCCAAAAGTATTTTGGTACGCACCAACGCAAACATGGGTAATGCTTGTTTCAAAACCTGATGTTGATTCCGTTAGGATTTATAATTCGTCCGATTTAAAAAACTGGACTTTTAAAAGCGATTTTGGCGCTATTGGCAACACTAACCAGGTTTGGGAATGCCCTGATCTGTACCAGTTGACGGTTGAGGGTACATCTACCCAAAAATGGGTACTCTCTGTTTCCGGCGGTGGGGTTGAAAATGGATTCGGCGGTATGCAATATTTCATCGGAAGTTTTGATGGAAGCAAATTTACCGCGGATGCAGACAATTACCCTTTGTATGTAGACTATGGCAAAGATTATTATGCTGGCGTTACCTATAACAATATCCCAAGCAGCGACGGCCGTACCGTTATGGTAAGTTGGGCTAATAACTGGAGTTATGCCGGTACCATACCAACATCTGGTTATCGTGGGCAATATGCTGTACCACGGAGCCTGTCGTTACGAAAAGTTAATAATGCTGATGGTTATCATCTATTACAAACACCTGTGGCAGAAATAACCCAGCACGAAATAAATGCCTATTCAAACCCAGCCATAAATGTAAATAGCACCTTAAAATTAGATTCTGTCTCAGGCACATCATTGGATATTCAGTTTAATCTTTCAATGGCAAATGCCGCAACTGCCGGGATAAATGTTTTACAAAGTGGTACCGAACAAACAACCATTACTTTAAATAAAGCGCTGTCTGAAGTTTTATTGGACCGAACTAAATCAGGAAGTAGCAGCTTTAGCAGTGCATTCTCCGGCGTCGAGTCAGCCAAAATGGATAATGTAGATTTCAACAATCTTACTTGCCGTATTTTAGTCGACCAATCCATTGTTGAAGTTTTTATAAATAGTGGAGAGTATACAATCACGGATTTGGTTTTTCCTACGCAGGCAAAAGGAGGTATTTCTTTGTTTTCTACTGGTGGAACAGCTTCCTTTTCAAATTTTACAGTGAAAAAGGTTAGCAAAACACTTCATTAATTAAATTACACAAATACGTTTCCGGTTGTTTATAATTGACCGGCCATTAATAACCAAGTTATGCAAAAAAGTATAAAATTAATTATCCTCGGGCTGCTCATTTTAGTTTCTTTTAAATCAGTTGCACAATCTGACAATACATCTTATCAGGAGCCCTATCGTCCGCAGATGCATTTTTCACCTGCAGCACATTGGATGAATGACCCTAATGGGATGGTGTACTATAATGGTATTTATCATTTGTTCTTTCAATATTATCCCGGTGGTATAACCTGGGGGCCTATGCATTGGGGGCATGCTGAAAGTCGTGACATGATCCATTGGAAACAATTACCAACGGCGCTTTATCCTGATAGCTTAGGCTATATTTTTTCGGGTAGCGCGGTTGTAGATTCAAACAACACTTCGGGTTTTGGGAAAAATGGCAGAATACCTTTAGTTGCCATATTTACCAATCATGACCCTAAAGGAGAGCGGGAAGGCAAAAATGACTTTCAAAACGAAAGCCTGGCTTATAGCTTAGATAATGGCAATACCTGGACTAAATATAGCGGTAATCCTGTTTTGAAAAATCCTGGTATCAGGGATTTTCGCGACCCTAAGGTAATGTGGTACGCTGCTGAGCATAAGTGGATAATGACATTAGCTACCCAAGATCATATTACCTTCTTTTCATCACCCGATTTAAAAAACTGGACAAAAGAAAGTGAATTTGGCAAGGAATTGGGAGCACATGGTGGCGTATGGGAATGTCCGGATCTTTTCCCTTTAAAACTTAAAGGAAAAACTTATTGGGTGCTGATAGTAAATGTAAATCCCGGAGGCCCGAATGGCGGATCGGCAACACAATACTTTATAGGGGGCTTTGACGGTAATAAATTTACAACTATCCAAACTAAAACAAAATGGGTTGATTATGGCCCTGATGAGTATGCAGGTATAACCTGGAATAATACAGGAAACCGTAAGATATTTTTGGGTTGGATGAGTAACTGGCAGTATGCCAACCAGGTACCAACTGAAAAATGGCGTAATGCGATGACTATTCCCCGTGAACTAAAATTAAAAGATGTAAATGGCGATATACTGCTTTCATCAGAACCTGTTGCTGAGCTAAAAAACAACTACGCCAAAGTTCAAACATTTAAAAATGTTGTAGTAAATAAAAAATTAAATGTTACAGCTAAAGCCGGCGTGTTACCGGGCCAATATATTCTAAAAATGAATATGCAGCACATTATGGATTATACCATAACCTTATCAAATCAAAAAAACGAAGAGTTGATTATAGGATATGATGCCGGAAAAAAGCAATATTATATTGATCGTACAAAATCAGGTAAAACAGATTTCAATAAAGACTTTGCAGGGCGGTTTTTCGCGCCACGGTTAAGTAATTCAGCACAATCTGATATTACTTTGGTTGTTGATAAAGCCTCAGTTGAGCTTTTTGCTGACAATGGGTTAACTATAATGACGGCAACCTATTTTCCCAGCACACATCTTAACAAAATGAGTATAAGTACACCTGATAAATTAAAAACAGGTAATTTGACTATAATAGGGTGTAATTCAATTTGGTAATTACTATTTTAAAAGTATAAAGTATATTATAAGAATTAAGCCAACTCGATATGAAATTGTATATAGCTACATTCGAATATAAATTTTGATACTTAAGTGTTCAGACCTCATTAAAAGTAAATTAACTTGGGGAGTTAGAGATAAAATCTGGCAACTTCCCAAGTTTTTTTTAATTAATGATTCGATTTTTTATTGTGTTTTAAAATAAGCTGAAGCAGCATTTTTGTTTCGTCTATCTGGCCCATTTTCAATTAAAAAGTGGGCAAACATGATCTCGCCTTTAGTGAGGGGGCATTTAGAACAGTCTATTAATAATGTAGAGTTTGATAAATTCCAAAAGAAGAGCTTTGGAGTGAAATCGATATTAAAAGTAATAGAGACAAACTAAATAAATAGTTTTTTTCATCCAGTAACCCGCTGGAAAATCTCCCTGTGTTTACTATTCTCTTTATTTTGATCGCGAAGGGGCAAAGTCAAATAGATAAATTGGAGCTTTTGACGAACCAGACCACCCCGGTTCCGGTATAAGATAGAATACCATCAGATGTAACCATGTGATTAACTCAAGTCATCAGAATTTCATTCATTACATTGATGATTTCTTCAATCAAGCCTAAACCATAAGAAGGCGCAAAAGAACTTCAAATAACATTCATCAAATCTTAAATCAATAAAATCTATTTCAAAAGCCCGTTTTGGGGATGTCGCTTAATTTGCATTGCGATATGATTTCGGTCGTCACAAATAATATTGTTGTTATGCCCATTAAAGTGCTTAAAGCAATCAGTATCAATATAAACCATTAAAAATCATTTATGAAGAATCAATCAAAACTAAAACCCAGATCATCGATCTGCTGCATGTTAGCAGCGTACCTTCCCATTTCTGCATGCAGCAAGAAGGAGGTAGCCGTCTCAGATCAATCAAACAACAGAGCCATCACAAAAACAGCTTCAAGGCTAAGAGCTCGAATGCCGAACAGTTATATTGAAGTGGGGATTATACCGCCCGAACGCATCTGTTGCTAATGGTGATGTTATTACCAGGATCATTTACCCTGATAATATCAATATCTATCAAATTCAACCTTCAACCTTAAGCTTATAACACAAACAATAAGATAAGAAAATCAATCAACCATTTACATTTAACCAACGCCAAAATCAAATGAAAAGAAAAACAATTTACCTATATATGGCCATTGCCATATTATTGGGGGTATCCGCCTGTAGGAAAGTTAAAAATGATCAACACGGCCAATTCGTAGGAAAAAACTTTACTTCATCACTGGCAAGCCAGGATAATGAAGATACCCTCTTGAATGTAACTTACGAAAGTGGCACTACAAACTCCGGAATCATCGGCATAAACGCTACAGATGCCACGGCATCTGACGCTGCTTATATTGTATCGCCAGGTGCAACCGGAAACTATGCAATAGCACACAAAATTGTAGTGGGCGATTCTGCATATTATTCTGATGGTAATTGGAGAAGTGAGAGCGATGCCCAAAATATTCCTATCGCCTGTTACTCTCCCGGAGATGAGCGCCGCTATGAATTTAGTGTGCTGCTGAAAGATTGGCCCGTTTGGAATACCGGGGATTCGACCGAAGAAACAAATATTTTTCAACTAAAAGTAAGTAATTCAGCACCAGTTCCACTTCAAATACGAGTACAAAGAAATGCATTGAGAACCCGGTACCAGGATTCAACAGTGAATGATATTTTAACCAATTTCCAGCCCTATGTAAACCAATGGATCCAATTTAGAATAGACGTATTGTGGGCTAATACCGCTACAGGGTATATGAATACCTATATGAAACTGCCAGGACAAAGCGATTACGTTTTGGTAGACCAAAGAACAAATTATTTAACCTATACCGGCACCGGTACAG
>JABDDX010000031.1 GCA_013287375.1 Bacteroidota bacterium
ATCATTTTCAAACAGCCTCTTAAAATACCTGATTATTTAAAATCCTTTTCGCTACATTTTGGCCGCTTGTTAAAGCGGCTTCCACCGTTCCCATTGCCGGGCCGTCGTATAAATATTCACCTGCAAAAAACAGGGTATTATCAACACCTGCATCTAATATTGTCCGGGCTTCGGGTGCCGCAACGGTATCATAGCTATAAGAACCGCGCGTAAATGGCTCCGCTGTCCAGTTCATAATACTTGAGGCTATTAATTTTGCCTTTAGCTCATCAACACTTAGTTTAAATATATTGCTTAACGATTGGAGCGCCTGTTGTAAAAGTTCTTCGGTGGTATCTCCCTTTTTTTCTGCTGCTCTTGGCCCGCCTAACCAACCGGTAAGTAACGTGGAATGTTTAGGGTATTGAGTCCACCAGGTGGATATATTTTCATCCGATATTAAGAAGGCCATATCTTTCAAGCTTTTCCCTGCCAGCATTTTAGTACCATTATTTTCCCAAAAAGCATCTTTAAACTCCAGCAAAAATTTAATTATCGCCCCAAAGCCTAAATCATTTATAGCATTTATCTGCTCCTTTATAGCAGGGTGAAATACCACCGCCCCTTTTTCGCCTCTATTTGCCTGCAAAACACCAAGCGGCATAGCTATAATAATTTTTTCGGCGCTATAAATTTCCACTGAATCTGTGATCACCTTTACATCACCGGGCTTCCAATCTATTTGCGTAACCACCGAATTTAAATAAACGTTACCCTCATGCTCCTTACATTTATCGGCCAGGTAGTTAATCATGCTGCAATAACCATTATCTAAACGGTGCTGGGCATCAGCATCTTCGTTATTCCATTCATTTCGCAAAGCAAAGGAGCTCGCTTTCTTAGGGTCAGCAGTATCATAACCCGCTACAAATTTTGATACACCATCCCGTAAACCAATATATTTCTCGCCCGGGAAATGCTTTTGCAAGAAAGTAGCAATGTCAATATCCTGCTCAAGTTCATTCAGTTTTTGCAATAGCAGCTCCCAGTTTTCAATAAACCCTTCATGATCAATAAACCGCCCTTTATCATATCTCACCATTTCTCCACCGGCAGCACTGTATTTAATATTGGCCTCTTTTAATAAATTTAAGGTCACCGGTAGGTTACCGTGAATAAACTCAGCACCCAGTTCAGCATGCTTAAAAAAAGACTCATGACTTATAGTATGAATACGGCCACCTGTATGATTGCGCGCCTCAAGCACTATTACCTTCCTGCCCGATGCCGAAAGCCTGTAAGCCGCCATTAAACCCGCGGCGCCTGCGCCTATTATTAATATATCCGTCGTCTGCATTAATTATACCTGTATTAGCAAAAATCAATTTCCACAAATAATCAGCCATCTTTCATTAAAACGACCATTTTATTGAAATAACGTTGCATTTAACTGTTGAGCAAATCTATTTCCCAGCAACACGGTTAGCTGTGCTGTACCGAGGTGCAGGTGAAATAAGTGGTACATTTGGTACACTTTTAGCCCCAAAAACGCCCTAAGAGGCATTAAAAAGCTAGTTTTTAACTGCTTTTTGAGTGTATTTTCAGCATAAAAACAGCTTTTTCCGCCTAAACTATAGCCAAAAGTGAGTGATTTTTGCTAGTTTTCACCTCATTTTTGATCAAAAAACGACAGTTTTATACTTGTTAGAATTAATGACAGCACACCGGAAACTGAAATTCACAACGTACGCATAAGGCTGGGAGTTAACCCGGTGGACAGAAGTTTCTTCCATCTTGATAGAGACACAATATTTACTTAAATTAATTCTAATATATTTGCATTAATCTAAACGATCCGTATGAGAAAAATCTATTATTTTCTTTGTCTTATTATTTTAACAGGCTGTTCTAAAAAATCTGATGTCAGCCTCACTATTCCTAAACCAACCACCACTGTTGTAATAACTTATAGTTTTAAATCATCTATTGTCGGCACTGATAGTCTTTATTATAGAGATCCAATTACGTTGAAAATAGCGGTAGCACGCATTACGGATAGTACATGGTCAAAAACCGATACGGTGAGGGGTATAGATTCGTATGCAAAGGAACAATATACTTTGGAGTTAGGTATAGGAACTATTTCAACAGCTGCCGGTAGTAATTACACATTAAGTATAGCTATCAATAATCACTTAAGGTCTGCAGAGAATTTTGATAAGTACGTTGTCGGTTCTTATGTTGGCTATGATTATCAGACTTGGTTAGCACCATAATGAACGGCGAAAATGCTCCATTAAAAAAAAACAAACTTTGATTTCCCTATATTAAGTCGGAATTGCCACACTCTGCTTGCGGTGACTTCATAACGCGTTGATAAATCTTCAACCTACTCTTCGCTCAAAGCTTCAGCTATCTCCATAAAACCCTTTTCGCGGGCCAGGTCAGCAGGCAGTTTGCCGCCTTCCATACGGATATTGATGTCAGCATTATTCTCCAATAACAATATCAACAATTCAAGATTACCATTTTGCGCGGCAGAGTGAATTGGCGTAACGCCAGCCTGTTGCCTTACGTTAATATTAGCCCCGCTTTCAATTAACAAAGCGGCAATATCGGTATGGTTACCCGCGGCAGCGGAATGTATAGGGTATACATTATACCCATTATTTGATGACATGTTAACATCAGCGCCCTTTAAGATCAGGAAACGCGCGATTTCATACTGCCCGAAGTAACAAGCCAAACCAAGCGGGGTAAAACCATCCTCAGCGTAATAATTTATAGCATCTGGGTAGGTATAAACCAGGTGAGCAACCACATCAAATTTACCTGCGGCAACGGCTTCAAACAAATTCACCTCGTCAATATACTTCATTAAAAAAGCAGTAACCTCCGGCTTTTTATAGTAGCACGAAAGCATTAATGGCGATACGTGGTGACTCGTCGCTGTTTTTGCAAGCGCAGGGTTTTGAGCCAATAAAGTATTCAGACCTACTAAATCGCCTGTAGTAATATATTCTTCAAGTTGATTCTGACTCATCCTTATTCTAATCGTTTTGTTATCAATGCAATTTAATATTTATTGCAAATAGAATCTATATCATCTATATCCGTTGTACGCAGAATACACATCTTAGTTCCAAGATAAGTAAAAATTAAAAATTTACCGCCAAATAAGTTTAATCTATTAACTTTATATTTGTAAGCTAAACGCTGTATACAGGGATGCCGGTAAAAGGAAATCAGTTCAAATCAAATAGTTTTAAAGAAGATAACGAGCCTCGCCAAAGTGCAAAAAGCGAGAAGGAAAAGTATGCAAGGACTAAAGTGCCTAAAATGCCAACCTTTGACCTTAATAACGGGCGATTGGTAAAAATTGTCGGCTTGTTTTTTCTGATCCTGACTATCTTTTTCCTGGTTGCATTCACTTCTTATCTTTTCACATGGCAACAGGATCAAAGCTATGTTTCGCCTGCCAATGGCGGATGGCATAACCTGTTTAAAACCACACAGGAACTGCAGGACAATGGTATAAAAAGCCCTGTAGTAGAAAATTGGCTGGGCAAATTCGGCGCATTACTATCCGATCAGTTTATTTACGAGTGGTTTGGTATCGCCTCCTTTATTTTTGTATTTGTGTTTTTTGTGATAGGCTACCGTATGCTGTTTAAGGTAAGGCTTTTCTCTATCCCAAGAACACTGGGCTATTCATTTTTCTGCATTATATTTCTTTCCGTTTTTATTGGGTTCATTCATGCTTTTATTGGCGATTATCCCCACATGCTGGAAGGTGGTTTCGGTTACTGGACAAACCTGTTGCTTGATGCGCAGGTTGGACAAACAGGCACCGGGGGTATTTTGATATTTGCCGCGCTAACCGTATTGATCATCGCTTACAATATCGATTTTAAATTCCCTGAAAGGAAACCAAAAGAAGACACTTTAATGGGCGGCGATGTTGTCACCGATAATGGCACTGAAATTCTTCCGGATGATCCTATTGAATTGTCGGAAGAAGAACCATCGCTTCCTGTTGAATGGCCCCGCAATACAAACCGCGCCACAAATACTAATATACCCAAAACGGTTGAGCCCCTGGTTCAAAACCCTGTATTTCATGAGCCGGTTGTGTTAATACCCGATCCGGCAAATGCACACGAACCTGAATTTGAAAGTGAGATACCATTAACCGTGGCCGTTGACAGACCAATGCCGATACTCAACATCGAAAAAAGTGATGATGATAAGGCAAAGGATTTAGTAGCCCAATTTGGTGCTTATGATCCAAAACTTGATCTGGCTAAATACAAATATCCAACACTCGATCTATTGGAGAATTACGGCTCCAACAAAATATCGGTAAACTCTGATGAACTGGAAGCCAACAAAAACAAAATTGTTGAAACGCTGAATCATTATAACATCGAGATTGATAAGATTAAAGCAACCATTGGTCCAACAGTTACTTTGTACGAGATCATCCCCGCCCCCGGCGTTCGTATCTCCAAGATCAAAAACTTGGAAGACGATATCGCTTTAAGCCTTGCCGCTTTGGGTATCCGTATCATCGCCCCTATGCCGGGTAAAGGAACTATCGGTATCGAAGTACCTAACCAAAACCCGGAAATGGTTTCCATGCGCTCCGTTTTATCAACTGAGAAATGGCAGAATAATACGATGGATCTGCCAATCGCTTTAGGTAAAACCATATCCAATGAAGTATTTATTGCCGATTTGGCCAAGATGCCTCACTTATTGGTTGCGGGTGCTACCGGTCAGGGTAAATCAGTTGGTATAAATGCTATCCTGGTTTCTCTGCTTTACAAAAAGCATCCCGCCGAGCTTAAATTCGTGTTGGTCGATCCTAAAAAGGTGGAGTTAACCTTATTCCGCAAAATAGAAAGACACTTCCTGGCAAAATTGCCCGATGAAGCCGACGCGATCATTACCGATACCAAAAAAGTGGTAAATACGCTAAACTCTCTGTGTATCGAGATGGACCAGCGTTATGATTTGTTGAAGGATGCACAGGTACGTAACTTAAAAGAATACAATGCCAAATACGTTAGCCGCAAAATCAGCGACCCGGAGAAACACCGTTACCTGCCATTCATCGTACTAATTATTGATGAGTTTGCCGACTTAATGATGACTGCTGGCAAAGAGGTTGAAATGCCGATTGCCCGTATAGCGCAGTTAGCCCGTGCGGTGGGTATTCACTTGGTTATCGCTACACAACGCCCATCAGTAAACGTAATTACTGGTACTATCAAAGCTAACTTCCCGGCTCGTTTGGCATTCAGGGTATTATCTAAAATAGATTCACGTACGATATTAGATGCGGGTGGTGCAGATCAGTTGATCGGTCGAGGTGATATGCTGATGTCTACCGGCAGCGATTTGATACGCCTGCAATGCGCATTTGTGGACACACCGGAAGTAGAGCGGATATCGGATTTTATTGGCAGCCAGCAAGGCTACCCAAGTGCCATGCATTTACCTGAATATGTCGGCGAAGGCGAAGCCAGCAGCAGCTCTAAAGAATACGACCCGGATAACCGCGACCCAATGTTTGAAGATGCTGCCAGGTTGATTGTAATGCATCAGCAGGGCTCAACCTCGCTCATCCAACGCAAAATGAAACTGGGCTATAACCGTGCCGGCCGTATTATTGACCAATTAGAAGCCGCAGGCATTGTTGGTCCTTTTGAAGGCAGCAAGGCCCGTGAGGTATTATATCCTGATGAGTATAGTTTGGAAAGATATTTAGAAACTTTGGATAAACCGAAAGGATAAATTAGACTATTCTCTGTCCCGCCTTTTTTGTCAGCCCTGTTTGTCATTCTGAGGCACGAAGAATCTAATAACTTTGCTCAACGCCATATATACCGGATAGATTCTTCACTCCGTTCAGAATGACAAATGTAAAAGCAATGACAAAGCAATTAAACCTTACAAACATCTAACCCTCTAAACTGTATATTTAGCAAATCCATCTACCAACGAAAATGAAAAGAATCACTCTATACTTATTATTAGTTTTAGGAATAAACGCTACTGCATTCGCCCAAAAAGATGCTGAAGCAAAAGTTATTTTAAACCAGGTAAGCGCCAAATACAAAGCCTATAACATTGTAAAAAGTGATTTTACATTTGTGATAGATAACCCACAATCACAAACAACCATTACACAGGAAGGAACCATCATTGTTCAATCCAAAACAAATAAATACAAATTAAGTCTTTACAGTCAGGACCCGACCGCCAAAAATCAGGTTGAACAGGAAATAATAACCGATGGCAAAAACCAATGGACTTATACCAAAAAAGACAAAGAAGTACAATTGAACAAGGTTGATAATGCAGGTGAGAGCTTTAATCCGGCGCAGATCTTCACGATGTATGAGAAAGGCTACAAGTACATTTACACCGGCAGCGAAACCTTAAAAGGGCGTGTTTATCAAATTATCGACCTAACACCTGAAGATATCGACAAGTCTTTTTTCAAGATCAGACTGATGATCGATAAAACTAAGAAACAAATCTACAGCGCGCTTATATTTGATAAATCAGGTAATAAATACAGCTATACCATCAAAACATTTGTACCTAATGTACAAGTTCCTGAAAGTACCTTTACTTTTGATACCAAAGCACACCCGGGAGTTGAGGTTGTGGATTTGAGGCAGTAAATTTACCTTTAGATTGGTTTAGGCATCGTTAAATTCAATCCCGAATCGTAAATTTGAATAATGCTATCCCTCACTAACCACACACTTGAAAAACTGGAAATGCTGCTAAAAACAGCAGGTTACAAGGTAAGGTATGAGAAAGGGAACTTTAAAACAAACGCCTGCCTGCTGCAAAACAGCAAGGTAATTGTGATCAATAAATTCTCGAACCTCGAGAGCAGGATTAACTCCATAACCGAACTGGCACGTGAGCTGGAAATAGATTATAAACTTTTGGATGATAAACAGGTTGCATTTTTGCAGCAACTAAAACAAACTAACCTGCAACTGTGACCATTACTTTTTTAGGCACCGGAACTTCACAGGGCGTACCTGTTATTGCATGTGATTGCGAGGTGTGCACCTCAACCGATCCGCGTGATAAACGCCTGCGCTCATCTATCCTGATAGAAACCAATGATAAAACCGTGGTTATTGATTCCGGCCCTGATTTCCGCTATCAGATGCTCCGCGAAAAGGTAAAAAAGCTTGATGCCATAGTCTTCACCCACGAGCACAAAGACCATGTAGCAGGAATGGATGATATACGCGCCTTTAATTATCATCAAAACGCACCAATAGATGTTTATGCAACCGAGCGCGTTCAAGAAGCCTTAAAACGTGAATTCTCGTATATTTTTGCCGAATTTAAATATCCGGGGATCCCACAGATCAATATGCACACTATTGATTTAACACCGTTTGATATTGGATCACTACACTTGATACCTGTTGAGGTGATGCATTACAAGCTCCCGGTACTAGGTTTCCGCATAAATGATTTCACTTACATAACCGATGCTAAAACAGTAGCTGAAAGTGAAATAGAAAAAATAAAGGGTACAAAAATCCTGGTAATAAACGCGCTGCAAACGCAAAACCATATCTCGCATTTTACGCTGGATGAAGCCGTCGCTTTTGCACAGTTAATAGGTGCCGAAAAAACGTATCTGACACACATCAGTCACCGGCTAGGCTTGCATGAAACAATGTCGGCCGATTTACCTTATGGTATTGAGTTTGCTTATGATGGCTTAAAGCTTGATCTTCACTAAGACTTAGCCCCCGGTTTAAAGGCTAACATAACTAATATGCTCAATTGTACCTTTATAAGCATTAAGGTGGCCTTTATTACGACTGTTTATTTTCCCCCTTATGGTTATAGTTTTATTATTAACAGGCGTAAGCTGCCCGTTATTGGCATCATAATCAAAGAAACCTGTTCTGGTTGCTTTTAAAAACAAAGGGCAATCTTGACTAAAATCAACCAAAATCACTTTTTTATTTCCTTTACTTACCAGGCTATCATCAATTAGTACTGATAGGTCTTTTTCCTGTTCATACTTGCCTTCTACCTCTACATATTGATTATCGTAGTTTGCAAAACTGTCAACCAAATTCTTAAAGCTTATCTGTTTAAATGTGCGCTCATCATCGCAACTGCTTTCATAAATCTTTTTTGGATGGTTACAGGCCTGAAGTGTTAGCACCGTCGCCACAAAGGCGAAAGTTTTAGCATCAAATATGGATTTTAGGGGTATCATAGTATGAAGGTAAATATATTTATTATAAGTGCCGCCCATATGACTATCTGATTGGTGTAAAAGTTTAATCGCATAACCACTTAATATTCATTAAGCAATTTTATATTTATACTATAATCTGACTTTAAAGTTTTAACATTCGCTATCATTTCAATAATATATCATGAATAAGAAACTATTACTCCCACTATTTCTATTATTCGCTTTTGTAGCAAAAGCTCAACAAAAGGTAGTTCAATTATATAATGGTGCAGCCCCGGGTTCTGAAAGCTGGACGTGGAACCAATCTGAAAGCGCGGATAATGTATATCACAGCAATGTGGTTTACAATGTAAGCCACCCTACCCTTACTGTTTATTTGCCCGGTAGTACAGTTGCCAACACAGGTACTGCTGTTATTATTTGTCCGGGCGGTGGTTTACAAACGCTATCTATAAATCATGAGGGTTATGAGGTTGGCAAATGGTTGCAGAAACACGGCATAACTGCATTTTTATTAGAATACAGGTTAATGCACACACTAGGCCCTGATCCATATAAAGAGATGCTGGCAAAAATGAAAGCTAACACAGTACTACAGGAACAAGCGCCTGTTGCACCGCTGGCTGTAGCTGATGGGCGTGCGGCAATAGCTTATGTACGCAGTCATGCTGTTGAATATGGAATTTCGCCGGACCGTATTGGTATAATAGGTTTTTCGGCAGGCGGTACTATTGCCGCGGCAACAGCGTATGGCTATACTCCGCAAAACCGACCTGATTTTGTGGCCCCGGTATATGCATATTTTCCACCCGAAATGCAGGTTAATGTACCAGCAGATGCACCACCAATGTTTTTGGCAGCCGCCAGCGATGATGGCTCATCTGTATACAGCGTTCAACTTTATAGCACGTGGATAGCGGCCAAACATCCTGCCGAGTTACATATATTTTTAAATGGGGGTCACGGTTTCGGCATGAAAAAACAAAACCTGGCAAGCGATAGCTGGCCGGGTTTATTTGAAACATGGTTGAAACTAAGTGGTTTTTAAAACCGTATTATTTATTCAATGCCCTTAATAATTTTCGCAGATAGATACCATCCGGGGTTAACTCATCTTCTGTCCAGCCACCATTGGGTGATGCTCCCGGTTTTAACAACGCGGTAGTTTCATCTTTATCGGTGATATTCCAGTTTACCCAGCTTAATTTATGGGTGCCCATCCACTTTATCCAGGTTTCGTTTTCAGCAATATCAAATACACCGTTGCCGCTTGCTTCGCCAACACCCCATTCCGTAATTAGTAAGGGTAAACCCATTTGTATCGCTTTGTCCCCCTTGGCTCTTAATTGATCCTGATGATTTGGGTCGCTTGCATAAAAATGGAAGGAATAAGCGATATTCTTAAATCCCGTAATAGGATTTGCCGCTGCAACATCTACATCCTGATCCCAATGCGGGCTGCCGACAACAATTAAATTATCCGGATCATATTTACGTATTTCAGCGATCACTTGTACTGCGTAATTTTTCACCGTATCCCAGCTTACACGCTCAGGTTCGTTCCAAACCTCATAAATAACATTAGGCACACCTTTATATTTTTGTGCCATCTCCGCGAAAAAAACTTTTGATTGAGGTATATGCAGGTAACCGTTGTGGTCATGCCAATCTATCAATACATAAATTCCCTTTTTAATAGCTTCATTAACTACGCTTACAATAAGTTGCTTTTGCGAATCTGGCTCTTCCAAATAGCCATGTTCGGGTTGTACGGCCATGGCTGCTCTGATAAGCGATACTTTAAAATCCTTAGTTATCCAATCAACAACATCGGTATTATAATATTTCCTGCCCTGCCAAATACTCCACGAAAAACTAAGCCCTCGCAACTCCGGAGGCATCCCATATTGATTAACTACCTGGCCATCTTTTACACTTAACGCGCCATTTCGCGCTACAGGAGTTTGTGCCGATAGCAAACTATTTGCACAAATAACTATCAGGAAAATAAATACTGCTTTTTTCATAATTGATAAAACAAGATAGGGTATTTTTGGGGGCGAAGATTAATGTTGTAAAAAAACTATCACATAAGGTTAAAATCACACAAACTTCATACTACTTAACAGTTCCATAATCTTATTTACATAAATTTGGATTATTAACTGATTGTTCATGAAATATTACTTATCATTTTTGTTTTTCCTTTTTATTACCTCAGCCAGCTTTGGCCAGGTAGATACCACACAAAAGATTATTCCGGGACGTACAAACAGCCCCGAGCAACAACAAAAACCCTATGTAATATTAATTTCTGCAGATGGCTTTCGCTGGGATTATGCGCAAAAATATCATGCTGAGCATCTGCTCGCTTTGGCAAAATCAGGCGTTCAGGCAGAATCAATGTTACCATCTTATCCATCGGTAACTTTTCCAAATCATTATTCTATTGTTACGGGCTTATATCCATCACACGAGGGCTTGGTAAATAATTCGTTTTACGATGCCGATACAAAATCATTCTTTTCTTATAAAGGCAAAACCGGTACCGATGCTATTTGGTACAAAGGCGGAACACCTATTTGGGTATTAGCAGAACAGCAAAAAATGTTATCAGCAAGCTTTTACTGGGTGGGCTCAGAAGCTGAGGTGCAGGGTGTACGCCCAACTTATTACTACAAATACAATGAGAAAATAGAAATGCATAATCGCATACAAACCGTAGTTAACTGGTTAGATATGCCTGCTGATAAACGCCCGCATATTATCACCTTCTACTTTCCGCAGGTTGACCATGAAGGGCATAAACACGGCCCGGATTCGCACGAAGTTGCCGACGCTGTACATTTGATCGATTCGTCGGTATATGAGCTAACCAAAGCCGTTAAAACAACCGGATTAAACGTGAATTATGTTTTTGTATCAGATCATGGTATGACTAAAGCTGATACAGAAAATCCAATAGAAACACCCGCAGGTATTGATACTTCAAAATTTATTGTGTCAGGCGATGGATTATTAGTTGAGCTATATGCGAAAGACCCTAAATATATTCAAACTACTTACGACGAGCTTTTAAAGAATAAAACGGCTGATTATACCGTCTATTTAAAAACAAACGTACCCGAAAAACTACATTACGGCACGAAAGACGACTGGCATAACCGCATAGGCGATATTTTATTAATACCTAACTGGCCAAAAGTATTCGACCTGTATCACAGAAAAATGGACCCAGGCTGGCATGGTTATGATCCTACTGTAGTTAAAGATATGCATGCCACTTTTTATGCCTGGGGACCGGCATTTAAAAGTGATCTAATTATCCCGGCTTTTAATAACGTGGATGTTTTCCCGATGATCAACCAGTTATTAGGCTTAACCTACACCAACAAAGTTGACGGCACAAAGAAATTAGCTAACGAGATTTTAAAATAGTAAGGTATTCTTTTTACCTCTTTCCGCCAAAGGCGGAGAGAGGTCGACCAGCGAAGCGTCGTCGGGTGAGTAAAAGACGGTGCAAAGACAACTTACAAATACTTGCCTATTTCCGTCAACACAGTCCGTATATCTGTCAATATCTGCCTATTCTCAAACCTTAAAATAGTTAGTCCCAACAAGCCTAGTACTTCGTCACGGTTTTTATCATATTCTTTTTTTAATTGATGAATCGAACCATCGGCCTCAATAACCAATTTAGCTTTAGCGCAATAAAAATCAGGGATATAATATAAATCTTTATCAAAGGTTGACTTTGCACAAATTGGATATTGCCGTAAAAATTTATGATCAAATAATTTGCGGTTCCTGAGATGATACCAAAGAACCCTTTCGGCAGGAGTTTCTCGCTGCCTTAATTCCCTGCATAATTCGGTTATAGATTGCACAGCTAAAAATAATAAAATATTTTTTCACCTCTTTGTGCGAAGGCATAGAAAAGGAAATTGGATTTAAAGTTTTTTACCTCTTTGTCGCGTAGCGATAGAGAGGTCAGCGAGCGAAGCGTTGCTGGGTGAGTTGACACCGCCGCTTATAGAGTACTCACCCGGTCTTGCTGCGCTCGACCACCCTCTCTGCCGCGAGCGGCAAAGAGGGAATTTGGATTTGCACTTTTACCGCTTTGTACTGAAGTTAAACAAGGGAAATTGAATTTATATTTTCCACCTCTTTGTCGCACAGCGATAGAGAGGTCGACCAGCGAAGCGTCGTCGGGTGAGTTAACTACTTATACTTTTTCAATAACTGGTTATCATATACCGCTTTTGCAATTTTTGCGATAACCTGATCGCGTGTAGCTTCATCAGCGGTTGAACTTGTTATAAATATAGCGATAGCCACATGTTTGCCATTAGGTAAAGTAATAATACCAACATCGTTTGTACCGAGTGCTAAACCAGCATCATTAGTTCCTGATGTGCCTGTTTTGTGTGCAACCACGGTACCTGCAGGTAATAAGCCCTTAATTCGGTTAGGGCCTGTTGTAGTTTCAACCATTAATTTGTTTAAATAGTCCCTGCTGGCAGGTTTTAAAACACTCCCGGTGTATAAAGTATCCAAAAGTTGTATAATGGCCTTCGGTTTAGCCCAATCAGTATATTGGGATTGCGGTGTTTTCGCCATATCTTCTTCAGTAGCTTCAATATTTATACCTCTAACCTTAATCATGTGTAAGTAATACTCCACCTGATCGGTGCCGCCTAACTTCTTAATTAAAATATCACAAGCATCGTTATCGCTTTGCGATACCATATAGCTCATTAAATCATTTATCGAAACATCAACATCTCCATCAGGGTATTTATCACGTAGCGGACTATATGTTTTAGGTAGATCTTTCTTTTTGATGCGGATTGTTTGATTCAATGTTAATACACCCGAATCAACCAAGTGCAATACCGCCATAGCAACCGGCAATTTGATTACGCTTTCCATTACCAAACGGGCGTTACCATTATAATTTACTGTATCTCTATCTTCTAAACCCAAAACAGATACGCCGACAATACCTTTTGCTGATTTGGCAATTTCTGCAATTTGAGGACGAAGAACACTTGATTGTGCGAATGAGGTATTAATTATTAACACGAGTGCTGCAGTTAACACGGCTTTATACATTGTGGACATATTTTGGGTAGATTTTATTAGTTATTACATTAACGCTTGGAAAATTAAGAAATTACTGGCAGATAAGCTTTCATTAATGAATACATTTTCACAAAAATTTTGTTTCTTGTAGTTCATTTCACCGACTTTATTATGCACAGAAGAAATTTCCTTAAGACAGGCTCTATAGCCGGGATTACTTTATCGGCCTTAAGTATCAATGCCTGTACTCCGGCAACTAAGAAATCAGTAACCGATACACCTGCAAATGACAACTTTGAGCTTAACGAAGTAACTGTAGCGCAATTACAGGAGTACATGAAAAGCGGTAAATATTCTTCGCACGCTATTACCCAATTATATCTTACCCGTATTAATGATCTTGATAAAAATGGCCCAAAGCTAAATGCCATTATTGAGTTAAATCCCGATGCATTATCTATAGCCGATGAAATGGATAATGAGCGTAAATCAGGCAAAATTCGCGGGCCATTACATGGCATACCCGTGCTTTTAAAAGATAACATCAACACTAAAGATAAAATTGCCACAAGTGCAGGTTCACTCGCTTTAGCTGATAACTATGTGGGTAAAGATGCCTTTATTATAAATCGTCTGCGTGAGGCCGGTGCTGTAATTTTAGGTAAAACAAACTTAAGCGAATGGGCAAATTTCCGTTCCACCCGTGCATGCAGCGGCTGGAGTAGCAAAGGCGGACAAACCAAATGCCCTTATATTTTAGATCGTAACCCTAGCGGATCAAGCGCGGGTACAGGCTCAGCAGTTTCAGCAAACTTATGTGCGATAGGGATCGGAACTGAAACGGATGGCTCGGTAGTTTCGCCATCATCAGTAAACGGTATTGTTGGAATAAAACCTACTGTAGGCTTATTGAGCCGTACGGGCATCATCCCTATATCAAAAACACAAGATACTGCCGGGCCGATGGCACGTACTGTTACTGATGCTGCGATTTTATTAGGAATATTAGCAGGTATAGATGCTGTAGATGCTTATGCACCAAAAGATAATAGTAAAATACAACCCGATTACACCAAATTTTTAGACATAAATGGTCTGCAAGGCAAACGTTTAGGCATCGAAAAGACCGCCTACACCGGCAACCCTGATATGGAAACATTATTGCAGGAAGCAATCGCAATTTTAAAAAGCAAAGGTGCAACCATTATTGATGTAGAACTGGTAAAGGAATTAAAACCAATAGGCACTGATGAATTTACCGTATTGCTCTATGAATTTAAAGACGGCCTAAACAAATATCTGGGCACTGCTAATTCAAAAGTAAAATCATTAGCGGATGTAATGGCCTTTAATAAAGCGAATGAAGCCAAAGCGATGCCATTTTTTAAACAGGAGATAATGGAGCAGGCACAGGCAAAAGGCGATTTAAATAGTAAAGAATATTTAGATGCTGTAGCAAAAACCACCGGCATCACCCGCAAAGCTATTGATACCATTATGAGCGATAATAAACTCGATGCCATTATCGCACCAACAAACGGTTTCGCCTGCACTATCGACCTGGTAAATGGCGATTATGATAATGGTTTCGGTTTCTCTACCCCTGCTGCAATGGCAGGTTACCCGCATATCACTGTACCTATGGGCGCGGCACATGGCTTGCCAATTGGCTTATCATTTGTAAGTACTGCCTATAAGGAAGCTGATATTATTAAACTGGCATATGCTTATGAGCAAGCATCTAAAAAAAGAATTAAGCCAGAGTTTAAAATTGACTTACTTTCGTAAAAAAACAGATCATGGAATTTGGCAGAGTAACACCGGGAGAGTTAGAGGAAGCAGATTTTACCTTACCACCTGACCCAGCGCTAACGATAAAAACGCTTAGTGCCTCAAAAAATGACAAACCTTTCCAGGTTCATGTGGGCTGCGCTAAATGGGGCCGCAAGGAATGGGTTGGTAAAATATATCCACTAAAAACAAAAGACGCCAATTTCTTAGATGAATATGTAAAGCATTTTGATTGCATAGAGTTGAATGCCACATTCTATAACGTGTATCCACCTGCCACCATCAACAAATGGAAGGAAAAAGCTGATAGTAATCCTGCTTTTAAATTCTGTCCAAAATTTTCGCAAAGCATCAGTCATATCCGTCGTTTAAAAAACGCGGATGATATAACCACAATTTATTATGAAGGTATTATGGCCTTCGGCGATAAGTTAGGTCCGCTATTTTTGCAGTTAAGCGATAACTATACACCTAAAAGCCTTCCCGAGTTAAAAGCATACCTCGAAAGCCTGCCAAAAGATGTACCTGTATTTGTAGAGTTAAGGCATAAAGAATGGTTTGCTGATGCAACGGTGCGAGCGCAGGTATTTGCGCTGTTCCATCAATTAAATATAGGCGCGGTAATAACTGACGCCACTGGACGAAGAGATGTTGTACACATGGAATTACCTACTCCACATGCTTTCATCCGTTTTGTGGGTAACAGCCTGCATCCGTCAGATTACGCCCGTTGCGACGAATGGGTGGAACGTATAAAACAATGGCGAAACATGGGCCTGCAATCTGCCTGGTTCTTTATGCATCAGCACGATGAGCGCTACTCGCCTGAATTGGCAGACTACGTGATTGAAAAACTAAATAAAGAGTTAGGTACTCAACTGCAACGACCAAAGTTTATTGACAGGGATAAACCGGCACCGGGATTATTTGATTGAGGGGAACTTGGATTAAACAGATTTATTTGATTTACAGGATATAAATTACTTGATTTTATTATTATGAAAATCAGTTCAAATCCAATAAATCCTGGTTCACTATTGCGTTATCAGCCCTGATATCACATTAATACTTAACGCTACTATAGCGGTATTAAAAGCAAAAGAGATAATCCCGTGCAACAAACATAGGCGTCGAATAGTCCTATCGGTGATCTGCACGTCAGATACCTGGAAGGTCATCCCAACAACAAATCCAAAGTAAATAAAATCAAGAAAATCAGGCTCTTTTGTATCCGGAAAATCAAGTCCCCCACCCTTTTTAATTCCGCCATCGTCGGTATCTGTATCATAAAACAAATGGGCATATCGTAATGAAAATACAGTATGAACAAGCCACCAAGATACCGCAACCGCCCCAATGGCCAATAAAATATGCTCGTTTTTACCCGTTTCCGAGATGCCTTTAGGCGATTTTAGCAGGAAGATAATAGCAGCCAAACTTATTACAGAGGCTGTTATTATAAAGGCAAATAAAAATGTGCGACTGGAATCCTGTAGTTTGGCTATTTTTTTTACCTCACGGGGATGAGACGTTAAAATGATAATCCAATTAAAAATAATTATGGTAGATGCACAAGCTATCCAGGTAACCAGGGCAAGCTCCGGGATAGTAAGTTTGTCCAAAAAAATAAAGAAGACTATTACGCTAACCACCAATGCCATCATTAAGCGGTAGTGCGCGTCAATTTTGTAGAAAAACCGTTTATCAGTCGCTATTGTATTTGCCATTATTTATTAATCTTCTTCTACGATTTCAATAACCCGGCCAACCTGCCCATCCTCCAACCGCACTTTAATACCACGTGAATGATGCGCAGAACTTGTCAACAAATCCTTCACAAACCCACGAGTACGTTTCCCCGAGCGTTGATCTTTTTTTAGGATGATATCAACTTCCAAACCCGGATAAATATCTGCTCTATTTTGGCCGTTCATCTTATTTCACTAATTCTTCAACTGCTTGTTTCACTTTCGCAAAATCAAAGCTATTTATCAGTTTATTAAATGCCTCTTCAATATGCTCATTTCCCAGGTTTCCGATGCTGCCTTCGTGGGTATGGTTCACTTTTTTATCAGGATTAAATTCACCTTTTTCAATAGCTAAGCCTACTTGCTTGTAAGCATCCCGGAACGGTGTTCCGCTTAATGTAAGGCGGTTCACTTCTTCTACGCTAAACAAATAAGCGTATTTATGGTCATTTAATATATCCGTTTTTACAGTGATGTTTTGCAGCATAAAAGTTGCCATGTGCAGGCAGCTTTTCAAATCCGTAAACGCAGGGAACAACAATTCCTTAAGCAACTGTAATTCGCGGTGATAACCTGATGGCAAATTGGTAGTCATCATAGCCACATCATTCGGCAAGGCCTGTATGCGGTTGCATTTGCCACGCATTATCTCCCAAACATCCGGGTTTTTTTTGTGTGGCATAATGCTGCTACCTGTAGTTAAAGTATCAGGATAGCTTACAAAAGCAAAATTCTGACTCAAATATAAAGCCTGATCCATAGCCATTTTAGCCAATGTAGCCGCGATGGATGATAATGCTTGCGCGATGATACGCTCAGTTTTACCACGCCCCATTTGCGCGTAAACCACGTTATAATTTAAGCTATCAAAACCTAATAATTTGGTAGTTAAAGTACGGTTTAACGGAAATGAAGAGCCATAACCTGCCGCCGAACCTAATGGATTTTTATTAGTGATTTTATAAGCAGCCAAAACCAATTCCAAATCATCCGACAAACTTTCGGCATAGGCACCAAACCATAAGCCGAAGGATGATGGCATAGCTACCTGTAAATGGGTATACCCCGGCAAAAGCACGTCTTTATATTTTTCGCTCAGCTCAATTAACTGGCGAAACAGCATTTGGGTTTCCTCAACTACTTGTTGCAGTTCATTCCTAAAGAATAATTTGAGGTCAACCAAAACCTGGTCGTTACGGGAACGGCCGCTATGTATTTTTTTACCGGCATCGCCAATGCGCTGGGTAAGCAGCATCTCTACTTGCGAGTGCACATCTTCAACACCCGGCTCTATGGTAAAATTACCTTGCTCAATATCTTTATAAATAGCTTTTAATTCGCGCTGAACTAATTCCAGATCATCGCTATTCATCAATCCAATGCTTTCCAGCATTTGGGTATGTGCCAGCGATCCCAACACGTCAAAAGCTGCCATTTGATGGTCAAATTCAGTATCGCGACCAACGGTAAAACTCTCTACCAGTTCATTAACATTTGTAGTTTTTTGCCACAATTTACTCATGCTACAAATATGCTATAAATATTTTATTGATACTTAGGAAAGGTGCAATTGGATAAACATTAGGGGCGAGTAATTGCGATTGCTTTTCACCTAACGAAATTACCCACCTCTTTACCTTGTAATTGACAATGGGTTCGCTATAAGCAAAATTGTCATTCTGAGGTACGAAGAATATGTACAGGTGTAAACTAATTTACAGATTCTTCGTTCCTCAGAATGGCATGGAGTCAAATCCTCTTACACCAACCGCTCCAACATCTTAATATACAATTCTATCCCTTCCCTGATCTCGTTCACATACACAAACTCATCAGCAGTATGTGATCGTGCCGAGTCGCCGGGCCCGACTTTGATGGATTGAATATCTAGTAATGATTGATCTGAAGTAGTAGGCGAACCATAAGTTGTTCGACCCAAAGCTATGCCCGCTTGTACTATTGGGTGTTCTTTATCTATTGATGATGGTTTTAACCTGATCGATCTTGGCTGAACATCGCATTTTACATGCTGACGGATGATTTCCAGCACTTCTTCGTTACGGTATGCATCAGTTACCCTCACATCAACGGTAAATACACAGCTTGCGGGCACCACATTATGTTGTGAGCCCGCATTTATAATAGTAACCGACATTTTTATCGGCCCAAAAACTTCTGATTCTTTTGGGAACCTGAATGTTCTAAACCATTCAATATCTGCCAATGCATTATAAATAGCATTCTCGCCTTCCTCACGTGCAGCGTGACCAGCTTTGCCGTGTGCAGTACAATCCAACACCATTAATCCACGTTCGGCAATGGCTAACTGCATAAGGGTTGGTTCGCCAACTATCCCAAAATCAAGCTGACCCAATTCAGGAATAATCAGTTCCAAACCATTAACGCCGGAGATTTCTTCTTCGGCAGTAGTGGCTAAACAAAAATTATATTTTAAGTTTTCTTTGTTATAAAAATAAAGGAAGCTTGCTATCAACGATACCAAACATCCACCAGCATCATTACTACCTAAGCCATAAAGTTTACCATCTTCAATCTTGGCGTCGTAAGGATCGCGGGTATAACCTGAATTTGGTTTTACGGTATCGTGATGCGAATTCAATAAGATAGTAGGCTTTGCCGGATCAAGGTGCTTATTCCAAACCCAAAGATTATTTAATTTACGATGCATGGTAATACCATGGCTTTTCATAAATTCCTGTATCGTGTCGGCCGTTTTATCCTCTTCTTTGCTAAATGATGGTATCGAGATCAGTTTTTGCAACAACGTTACTGCCTGATCAAAAAGTTTTTCTATCTCGGTCATAAATGTATGTGCGCAAAAATAATGTTTTTATGAAGATAGCGGAATGTATAGTCATTATAATATTACAAACGCAAGAAAAGCTATTTAAACTATAATTTTTAACTTGGCACCATGAAAACTGCCTCCATCATAGCTACGCTATTTTTGTGCTTTGCAATCAACGCGAACGCGCAAAAAACTAATGTTTACAACAATCACGGGTACAAACTTACTTTTATAAATTATGATGCCACACTTGATAGCGCCGAACAGGCCCGCATGGTAAACACCTTTTATATCGTGTACCCCGAACTTGCCAAAGCTTATAATAAAAATACACTAAAGGCTGTTACGATGGTGATTGACACCACTTATAAAGGCGTTGCCGAAACTGATAACGGAAAAGTTACCATAAGCAATGTATGGATGCACAAACACCCGGAAGATATTGATGTGATAACTCACGAGGTGATGCATATTGTACAGGATTATGGCAACAGTAACGGCCCAGGCTGGTTAACTGAAGGTATTGCCGATTATGCCCGCTATAAATTCGGCATTAACAATAAAGCGGCTAACTGGAAATTACCTGATTACAAACCAACTCAAAATTACACCGATGCATACCGCGTAACCGCCCGCTTTTTGGTTTGGATAGAGAAAAACTACAACCCCAAAACTGTGAAATCATTAGATGACCAGATGCGTAAGCATACTTATACCGATGCATCATGGCAACAACTAACAGGTAAATCGCTGGATGATTTATGGAAGGCTTATATCGCTAACCCGGTGATATAGTTTATTCGCCTTCTATCTTCGAATGTTTTTGCGTATCAAGCATACTTACATACACTATTAAGGATACTGCTATACAAATTGCAACATACCAGTAAAACCACCCCTGGTGGCCTTCGTTCTTAAACAACAGCGCTATATATTCAGCAGTACCACCAAACAGTGATACCGCGATGGCGTACGGAAAGCCTACGCCCAATGCCCTCACATTTGCCGGAAAAAGTTCAGCTTTTACTACCGCATTTATACTGGTATAAGCGCTAACAATAAACAATGCCAGCATAATTAAAGCAAAAGCTACCCATACATTACGGGTATCTGCCAAAAAATAAAGAATTGGCACTGTAGTAATTCCTCCTAAAACGCCGAATGCTATTAATAAAGGTCTACGCCCAATTTTATCAGATAACAAGCCGATTACAGGTTGTATCAGCATAAAAATCACCAATGTAAGGGTTGATATTAAGGTAGCGCTGCTCTTGGAAAAACCGGAAGTGTTTACCAAAAACTTTTGCATGTAGGTGGTGAACGTGTAAAATGCCACCGTACCGCCAAGTGTTAACCCAATAACCGTTAGTACCGCTTTAGGGTGCTTTAATAACTCGCTAAAGGTGCCGCGTTTGGCTATAGATTGTTCATCTTTTGCTATTTCTACAGACTCCTGTAAACTGCGCCTTAAATACATGGTAATTATCGCCAAAAACGCACCGATACCAAAAGGGATACGCCAACCCCAGGCATGTAGTTGTGCTTCGGTTAGGAACACCCGTTGCAACAAAACCAATACACCCAATGCTATTAATTGCCCCATAATGAGCGTTACATATTGAAAGCTGGAATAAAAACCACGATGCTTTTTGGTGGCGATTTCGCTTAAATAGGTGGCGCTGGTACCATATTCACCGCCAACACTTATGCCCTGAATAACGCGGGCTAACACTAATATGATTGGCGCGGCAATACCAATTTGTTTATAACCGGGAATCACCGCTATTATTAATGAGCCTAAACTCATTAGCAATACCGAATAAGTTAAAGCTGTTTTACGCCCCCGCTTATCGGCAAAAGTCCCCATTAGCCAACCACCGATAGGTCGCATTAAAAAACCTATGGCAAATACCCCGGCAGTATCTAATAATTCAGCTGTTTGATTTCCGGACGGGAAAAAAGCATGGGCAAAATACAGCGAAAATGCAGAATAAACATACCAATCGTACCACTCAACCAGGTTACCTAATGACCCACCTATAATTGATTTTATTCGTGATGCTGTTGTTTGCTGCATAATTGGTGATGAAGAAATATCGTTCATTCCTTGAATCATGGATTTAAGAATTTGACAATTGTTTTAATGTTTGGGAAATGGTGATTCATTAATTCAAGAAACTCGCTTCCCGATTGTTTCAAGAAAATTTCGAATATCTTATTGCCAGCGTATTTTAATGCAGTTCCACCAAGCAGTTTGTACCATTTATCTTTGCCCAAAATAGTTGTAGATTCAAGTGATTTTATATCAGCTTTAAAACTTTCTTTGAATGCCTCGACTTCATTGAAGATTATTTCTTCACCGCATTCTAATCTATCTAGCTTGGACAGAATAATATCTAGTTTTTGGTGAATCGTAACAGAATCATCAGCAGTGAATGCGTTTTTATCAAATTTATAGTTACAGTTATCAGATATAAGTTGATATACATAAAATTTCATATCGTCAAATGTCCCCAACACTTCCTGACGCTTTAATTGCACATAGTCAGAGTTGTAATTTTGGGGAGGATTTTTTTTAACATCCTCAATATATTTGTCTTTGGCACTGATGAAATGATTTAGTATCTCAATTAGAAAAACCAATTTATTTTCTTGTGAAGACAATTCCCACATTCCATACTTTATAGCATCTTTCCTATCCGATATTGAACTTAAATACGGGGAAATAAAGTTATTAGAACTCAGTTTATCTTCAATCAACTTATTGGCTTGACGTTTTACGACTTCAGGAAAACTAAAATCTGCCGCTGGTATTTCTAAATTAATCGTTTCCATTTATTGAATATATTTATAGGAAGAATATGATGAAATAAGCCTCCCTTTTAAAGGAAGGCTTTCATTCATTGTTCATAATTTGGAGTTAGTTTAAAGATTAATACTTAATTACTTCTTCTTAGGAGGTGATGAGTATCTAATCTTTTCTACTTCTGTTGTTTTAGGTCTTCTTCCTGCTTCTTTAATTGGAATAAATTGACCATTACCAGAATCTCTTCCTACTTTTCTAATTACGCTCATAATAATATATAGTTTGTTTAGACTACACTTAAATATACAGCTAAAGAAATTAGCATCATAGTGTGAGTTTTAAACAAGAACTAAGTAATATGAGTTTCCATATTAATGTATAGAGTTTATTACTGTATAACCCTGTGGAAAACTCAAAATATCATTGCTTTATTTGTTTTGTGACTTATATTTGATTAGGAACTGATTGTTTAATTAATTCTACCAAAAGGTATTTATAAATCATATATTTATTACAACAGACTTAAACTTAAGACTTATCATCAATTCACTGAAATAGAATGCTTTTCACCGAAGACTTTTTACATTATGTATGGAAATTCAGGCTATTTGATAACACCGACCTGAAAACTGTTGATGGTGAAGCTATACATATTTACTCAGCAGGTATCCATAATACACATTCAGGCCCTGATTTTAGTAATGCCCGGATACATATTGGCGATACCACCTGGGCTGGTAATGTGGAGATACACGTACCCTCGTCCGACTGGCGAAAGCATAACCATACCAATGATGAAGCCTATAAAAACGTAATACTCCACGTAGTTTACCGGGACGATGAACCGGTTATTACAGCTGATGGCAATAAGCTGCCAACTTTGGAACTGGAAAACCGCATATCGCCTGATTTATATAATCGTTTTCACTCTTTAGTGTATGGCAACCAAACTATTATTCCCTGCGAAGGCAGTATTGGGCATATTGATGATATGACCATACGCACATGGCTTACCCGAGTATTGGTAGAGCGTTTGGAAAAACGCGCTGAAATTGTGATCAAAGCCCTCGACCAAAATCGTGGCGACTGGGAGGAAACTTTCTATCAATTTTTGGCGGCTAACTTCGGTTTTAAAACCAATGCCCTGCCTTTTGAAATGCTGGCAAAATCATTACCTCAAAACATCCTCGCGAAGCATAAAAACAATCCACTACAAATTGAAGCGTTGATATTTGGTCAGGCTGGTTTTTTGGAGGGAGATGTTGTGGATGAATATCCGAAGAAACTAAAAACAGAATATGATTTTCTGCGTAAAAAATACAGCATCACTCCCATCGAAAACCACTTATGGAAGTTTTTACGCATGCGGCCGCAGAATTTCCCAACCATCAGGCTGGCGCAATTCGCCGCGTTAATCATAAAATCTAATCACCTGTTCTCTAAGATTTTAGATATTCGTGAAGTAAAAGGGTTGCGTGACCTATTTACTGAAATACAGGTAAATCCCTATTGGGAAGAACACTATCGATTTGATGCGTCATCTAAGCCCTCATCAAAAAACTTAGGTCAATCATCGGTTGATGTATTGTTGTTAAACACTTTAGCCGTTTTTCTGTTTAGTTATGGAAAGCACTTGCAACTGGAGTATTATATAAGCCGCAGCATGAAGCTTTTGGAGAGTTTACCCAAGGAAGAAAACAATATTATTAACGATTTTGACGTTTTAGGGGTGAAAGTAAAAAACGCCTTCGAGTCGCAGGCTTTATTGGAGTTAAAGAATAATTATTGTAACTTTAAAAAGTGCCTGCAATGCGGTATAGGTAACAAAATATTGAAACTGGCCTGATATGTTACAGCGAATACTTACATTTTTTGAACGATACTCTTTTGGGGTTTGCACCTATTTAGGCCAGCGCTTTAATATATCTATTAATAAAATCAGGCTTTTCTTTATCTACTCGTCGTTCCTGGCGGTAGGTTTCCCGCTCATCTTCTACATATTTGCCGGGATAGTGCTTGATATTCGCAACTACGTAAAACGCGTACATACACGCGTTACTGATCTTTAAATAGGGATACGCCGCGCACTATAAATTGCAGAACGTTGAAAGCTGCCCGCATATTTACAATCCGCTTTGTATCCCAATATCTATCTCCCACCACTTTCTCACCTGCAATCAATTAGCTAATTATTGATTGATATATGATAAGACTCATATTTTCACACTTAGTTGCATTCTATTTTTCACGGCAATAAGTGTTACCTTTATTTATCTGTTAATAAACATTTATTGTTAAAACTAAGCCGCCTTTTTTGCGGTTTATATATACCAACTACTACTTACATAGCTATATGGCTTTTATTGATTATTATAAAATTTTAGGTCTGGATAAGAAAGCATCAGACAAAGACATTAAAAGTGCTTACCGTAAACTGGCCCGTAAATACCATCCTGATCTTAATCCCAACGATACTGAAGCGCATAAAAAATTTCAGCAACTTAATGAGGCTAATGAAGTATTAAGCGATCCTGAAAAGCGTAAAAAGTACGACCAATACGGCGAGAACTGGCAGCATGGCGAAGCTTATGAACAACAACGCCAGCAACAACAAAGTCGCCAGCAAAGTTATGGTGGCGCGCAAGGTTTTGGCGGATTTGGCGGCGGTAGCGGAGGTGAAGATTTTTCTGATTTCTTTAATTCGATGTTTGGTGGTGCGGCCGGTGGCGGACGCAGCGGTAGGCAGGCTAAATATCGCGGACAAGATTATAATGCCGAACTTAATTTGAGCTTACAGGATGTGAGCGAAACGCACAAACAAACCATTACCGTTAACGGCAAAAATCTGCGTATAACTATACCGGCAGGTGTAGAGAACGGCCAAACCATAAAAATTACCGGCCATGGCGGACCTGGTGTTAATGGTGGCCCGGCAGGTGATTTATTTATAGCATTTTCAGTGAGCAACGACCCAAGATTTAAAAGAAGCGGAAACGACCTTTATAATACCATTAAACTTAATTTATATACAGCTGTACTGGGCGGAGAAATAACTGCCGAAACACTTACCGGTAAAGTAAAACTAAAAGTTCCTGCCGAAACGCAGAATGGAACCAAAGTAAAGCTGAAAGGCAAAGGAATGCCGGTATACAAAAAGGAAGGTCAGTTTGGCGATTTGTATTTAACTTACGAAATAGAAATACCAACTAATCTTACCGACAAACAAAAAGAATTATTTGAAGAGTTATCAAAACTGTAATATTAAATAAAACAAGATGGCAACAGGAAATTTAATAGCGATAACTGATTTTTGTGTGTATTATAATATTGAATACACCTTTATCAATTCGTTACAGGAAGCTGGTTTGGTGCAGATCAAAACGGTTAATGAAACTACCTATATACCAGAAACGGAACTACAAAAACTGGAACGTATGATACACCTGCATCATGACCTGGAAATAAACATTGCAGGTATTGAAGCCATCACCCACCTACTTGAGCGTGTAGAGCAAATGCAGGAGAATGTGCGTGGTTTAAGAAACCGCTTGCGTTTGTACGAGGACGAATAGATTACCGTTTACCGCTCAAAAAGCCATGTAAAGCCTGCTGTGTAAATTCAGACAACACCAGTTCCCCGCTAATAGCAGCCCGTTGTTTTAATAGCTCATCCCAGTTTTCGGTACCCTCCCATAAAATTTGTTTTAAGCCGCTTAATGCTTCCGGATGATAGGATGCCAGCTTTTCGGCAAGCGCGTTAACCGCTTCATCAAGGCTGGCTATATCAGCATAAACTTCATTAAACAAGCCTTTATCTTTAGCCCATTGCGCTGTTTGAAAATCAACTGCACGAATGGTAAGCTGAGAAAATGCTGGTAAACCAATTTTACGGGTAACCGCTGGCGATATTACAAACGGACCGATACCAATAGCCAACTCACTCAATTTTATCGATGCTGCTTCGGTTGCCAGGCAATAATCGGCTCCGGCAGCAAGCCCTACCCCACCACCTACAGATTTACCCTGCACACGGGCAATAACAATTTTGGGTGATTTACGACAGGCATTTATAACCCTCGCAAAGCCTGAAAAAAATTGGGCACCTGCCTCTTTATCCTTTATCTGCAACAACTCATCAAAACTTGCGCCTGCACAAAAGGTGCGGTCACCTTCACTTTTTAACAAGATAACACGGGTGTGCAGGTCATTACCTGCACTTTCAATTTTCGCGGTAAGCTCATCCAAAAGTGCTGATGGCAATGAGTTTTGTGCAGGATGATAAAAGCTGATGGTAGCAATACCACTATCGCTGATGTTTAAAGACACATTTCCGTTATCGGCTGATGACATATTTAGATAATAAATGGATTTATAAAGATTTATAAAATTACTTATTTTACAGCTTATAAATCAGCAATGTCTCAGTTTGAAATTTAATTTTCACTTGTAGCTTCAACCCCATATCGTATTGCCGCTTCAAGTATATGAATGTTTATATCTTTTAGCGTTTTGAACTTAATGCAATACCCGGTCATGCTCGCCTTGCCTATTTCTTTCCCATAAGTTTGGGCTAAGTATGTCCTATTCTTGATACCAAGGATATAGACAGAGATCCCGGTTGTGTTTGCGCTCATACCAATTTGAAAAAACTCTTTCGTTTTTCCATCAGCATATTTTATGGTGTAAAATCCATAGCCTATAGTGGGGTTACTAACCGTTTTATTTTCGCTGTTTTTACCATTGTCGAACCATAATTTACATTCTGGTAATACATGAAGCATCAGCATATGCAAAGTTTGCATATCACTACGCTTTGGTTCAGATTGGCTGGTAATATACGCTTTGATTTGCTCTTGTACGTCCATATGAAATGTTGAATTACAGGTTACTTACTTTGCCTTTTCAAATTTCGCTTTATTTTTTAGTCATACAATCAAAGGTAAATCGAAATAAAAAGTTGCTCCTTTTCCGGGCTCACTTTCAACACCTATTTTACCATCATGAGCATTGATAATTTCGGTTGATATGTATAATCCCATACCTAAACCACTAGCCATAAATTTCTTATCCTCAACCCGGTAAAAACGTTCAAAAATACGCTCTATCTGTTCATTTGATAAGCCGATTCCAAAATCTGTTACAGACACTCTTACGCTATTTCCAAGTCGAACGGATTTAATAATAACCTTTTTGCTATTGGGAGAATATTTTACCGCATTATTAACCAGATTCATTAATACTTGCTCCAGGCGTTCTGGATTGCCGTTTACCTTATAAGTTTTACAAGCATCATTCTCGAATAATATTTCCGGATAAATATGAGCAGCATTTTCAACACAAGAATAAATAAGATCCGCTAGATCAATCTGGTCAAGCTTATATTCCAACCGACCGGCCTGTATTTTGCTCACATCTAACAAATCATTAACTAAATGCTGTAATTTATTAATGGCAATATTTGCTTTATTGATATAACTTTTAACAGCATCAGGCAATTCTTCTTTCTGGTAGGATGCAACTAATTGTAAATATCCTTTTAAACTGGTTAATGGCGTTTTTAATTCGTGACTAGCAATACCAATAAACTCGTCTTTACGCTCCATTTCCTTTTTCTGATCTTCAATATCTGTGGCAGTACCCACCCATAATACAATTTCGCCAGCATCATTTTTCAGGGGAATGGCCCGGTTTAAATGCCAACGATAAATACCATCGCCATTCCTATATCGGTTTTC
>JABDDX010000032.1 GCA_013287375.1 Bacteroidota bacterium
ATTACCGGGCGTGGTTATTGGCAATGGGGGTATTTCTCTGTTCCTTAGCTCAGGCCCAAAACATCAAAATCACCGGGCAGGTAATTGCTTCGGATGACCACAGTCCTCTGCCCGGAGTTACTGTGATGGTAAAAGGAACCAATATTGGTACTCAGACTGATGTAAAGGGTGAATTCAGCATTAAGGCTGCAAGCGGGGACGTGTTGGTATTTAGATTTGTTAGTTATTCCCCAACAGAAGTAAAGATTAAAAGCGAAGGAGCTATTAACGTATCTCTGGTGCCGGAAACTAAAAATTTAAATGAAGTTCTGGTTGTTGGTTATAGCACGCAATCAAGAACTACAGTAACCAGCGCGGTGGCTAAACTTGATCAGCAAGTGCTAGCTACCGCGCCGCGTGCTAACGTAGCTACGGCATTACAGGGAACTGTATCCGGGTTGCAAGTGATCTCTCAGACAGGTCAGCCGGGAGCTTCGCCTTTAATCACCCTACGGGGCGGGGCGTCTATTAGTAATCCGGCGCAGCCACTGATTGTTGTGGATGGGGTGGTGAGGTCATATAACGATATCCCTGAAGAAGATATAGCTTCTATTGATGTTTTGAAAGATGCTGCAGCAACAGCTATTTATGGTTCAAGAGCAAGTAATGGTGTTATACTTATCACCCTAAAAAAGGGTAAGCAGGGATCATCAGAAATAAATTATAAATTTACTACAGGCTTTAACCAAAATAGGCAAGGTTACCAGTTTCTGGATGCGGAGCAATACATTTATTACGGCAGGTTAGGTAGTTTAAATTCAGGGCGCTCATTAGCGGCAATCAACTCTTCTGCTGGATATGGACTAAGCACAACCCCTGCCAGCCAGGCACAATACGACATACAGGAATCAACCCCATCTAATCAATATCTATTAAAACAAGGATGGCAGCTAATGAATGATCCTGCTGATCCGGGTACTCAAATTATTTTTAAGGACAATGAAAAAGAAATTCAGGATATGGTATTTAGAAATACCCAAACTGTCGATCATTACCTTAGCGCGTCTGGAGGAAATGATAAGGGAACTTATTATACGAGTCTTGACTATTATGAAGAACCCGGAGTTGTTATAGGTTCGGATTACAAACGGTATTCAGGAAATTTTAATGGATCGTATAAAGTAAAGCCTAATGTTGAAGTAACCAGTGGTGTTACTTTCTCTGATTCGCAAAATGCCGGTCCTGTAGCCAGCGATTTAAGCACATTTTACAGGACTTTATCGTTACAACCAACTTTTAATCCATGGCTAAATGCTGCTAATACAATTCCTGATCCGGGGAATAGTACTTCAGATGGTAACCCGTTATATTATCTGCAGCATGAGCAAAACAGCGATGAGATTGATAACGTTGTAGCAAATGCAGCTGTTAACTGGAAGATAATTCCTGGTTTATCTTTAAAACTATCAGGCAGTGGTTATTATTATCAACAATTAGCACAAAGCTTTACCGAGGAAACGCAAACTTTAGCGCAGATGTTCACTAACCCTCAGGGTGGGAATACAACTCGGCCGGCAAGTGCAAGTTATAACAGGACATTCACACAAACTTATGACGCTACTGCTAATTATACTAAATCGTTTGGAAAAAATAATTTTAACTTATTAGTCGGGGAGGAATATTATGATTATTCAACATTCGGTAGTGTGGTATCCGGAACAAATGCGCCTACTGATAATATACCTACAGTAAACGCGTCTACGCTATTTGCAGCCGGTAGTGGTAATTCCAGCAGCAGGACTGATTTCAGAATTTTATCCGATTTTGCATCGCTGAATTACGATTATGACCAAAAGTATCTGTTTAATGCGGTATTGAGGGAAGATGGTGTGTCGGCATTATCTCCTCAAACAAGGTTTGGTTATTTTCCAGGTATGTCTGCCGGATGGAATATAGCAAAAGAAGATTTCTTTCAAAACTCAGGCATCAGTAAAATAATATCTACCCTTAAGCCTCGTATCAGTTATGGCGAAAATGGTAATGTTGGAACCTTGCAAAGCTCTCCATACCTTTATCAAGGCACTTATAATACTACTACCACTTATCCTTCATACAATGGTAATGGCGCCCTTACTCAACAACAACTCCCTGACCCTAATTTACGCTGGGAAACCAGTACAACTAAAGATGCAGGGATTGATATTGGATTTTTACATGATCGCATAAGTTTAATTGTGGATTATTATGATAAAATAAACAGCAATCTGCTTACAAACTACACTTTACCGGCTAATGTGGGCTTTAACAGCATTTTAACAAATGATGGCACCTACCAAAATAAAGGGATAGAATTTACTTTAAAGGCTAATCTTATTAATAGCCCTAACGGATTCAGGCTTGATTTTGGCGCAACCGCATCTTATGATAAAAATAAAGTTCTGAAACTCCCTTATAATGGTCAACCAAATAACGAGGTAGGTACTGTACAGGTATTTGATCCTGCTACCGGTAAATTAATAAATGTAGAAGGTATGCAGCAGGGGCAGCCGCTAGGCCAGGTATATGGTTATAAAGAGCTTGGTATTTTCCAGAATGAGGCGCAAATAAAAGCTATAGCCGGAAACCGAAACGACGAAATCGGTGGCGTTACCGGGCCAAACCTTCCTGCCGGTCCGGGTGGTCATATTGTTCCGGGCGATGTAAACTGGGAAGACGTGAATCATGATGGTATCATTGATTCGCGCGACCAGGTTTACCTGGGTAATATATTCCCTGATTGGACAGGTGGTTATAATTTTAATGCTTCTTATAAAGGATTTTCGCTATACGCCCGTTTTGATTTTTCATTAGGGAATGTGATTTATAATGATTTTGTAGCCAGATCATTAGGTCAGTATCAGGGAACGTTTAATATGATAAGCGAGATGACCAATTCCTGGTCACCAAGTAACACAAATACAATGATTCCGCGCGTAACTTATGCCGATCAGGTAGTAGGTTCAGGAGCTAATTACACAAGAGGTAATAATGGTGCAGCGAATTTGGAAGGTGAAAATTCACAATTTTATGAAAGCGGTAATTATACGGCGTGCCGTGAGATTACCTTGTCTTATAGTTTTCCTAAAGCGCTGCTTGCAAAAAGCCATGTATTTAAATCCGCACGAATATTTGCGAGCGGCGATAATCTCTTTTATATAAAGAGTTTCAGCGGTCCTGATCCTGAAGCACCGGTTACTGCCGGCACTAACACTATTAACGGTGTTTATCAGGGCACTTACCCTACACCGCGTACTTATGTATTAGGCGTTTCAGTTTCTTTATAACTATTAATCAATCAACAATGAAAAAGTATATAATCATATTGTTATCAGGATTAGGCATACTAACCCTGGTACCTTCATGCCGCAATGATCTAAACCTGGCGCCAGTGAGCCAGATAGGTAATGGTAACTTCTTTAAAACAGCTACACAGTTTGATTCTTATATGGCGGGTATTCACAGCGTTTTTCGTGCCCAAACCGAAAGTTTTCAACGCTTAGGTGAAATGCGTGCAGATATATTTGGAACCGACCCCGGGTCAACCACAGCATTTACAGGTGAAGCTACACAGGGATTGGAAAAATTATGGGATGAAACACTAACGCTGAGTTATGCAGGTGTAAATTCTTATGGCACTCCTCCAAATCAGTCAGGGAATAACTTTTATTATAACATCGGCCAAATCAATGCCATGATAGTTAATTTAAATAGCACCACTGTTGTAACACAGGCCAATAAAAATTATTACCTGGGTATATGTTATGGCATGCGCGCTTTTTATTATTTTCAACTCTACCGCAGTTGGGGCAATGTTCCTATAACTACTGCACCTATTGCAGTTAACATTGCTACCGTTAATCAGGCGGAGTCGCCAGCGGCAAGTGTAATGACGCTTATTAAATCGGATATAGATCAGTCGGTAGCCAGCTTTGGTTCTGATTATTCGTTTAGGAATTCAAAAGGTTACTGGTCATTATCAGCCACGTTAATGCTTAAGGCCGAAGTTTATTTATGGACAAGCAGTCATAATTCCAGCACTGCTGATGCCACAACTGCGCTGACCGCTTTGAACACCATTCAGACTAATGTTCCTTCTTTATCACTATTGCCATCTTATTCAAGCGTTTTTGCTACTACAAACAGGGGTAATAATGAGATCATTTTCGCGATCCATAATACACTTAATGAATATGCAATGACTTGGGTGCAAAGTTCCTTTGTACCACAAAATAACTTGATAATCGCTTATTATGATTCAATACAAAACCGCCAGTTTAACGCAACTACCGATAACTGGGGTGGTTTGCTGCGGGCTCCTATAAAAATATCTACTTTCAGGCAGTTTAATCCTCTTGACAGCAGGAGGCTGGCTACTATACAACCATGTTATACAAAAAACACTACTACCGGGGCATATACAATGGCCGGCTGCTTTGCTGATAAATACGCGGGCGAACAAAATGCAGGGGTAAGATCGATAACCAATGATTTTCCAATATACCGTTATGCTGATTTGCTTTTATTGAAAGCGACTGCCGAAGTTTACCTGGGACAAAGCCCGGCTACCGAGATTAATATGGTAAGGGCAAGGGCTTATGGTGCAAATTATAACTCGGCCACAATGAGTTATCCTAACCAGGCTATAGACGCCAACCCCAGAGAGGCAATTTTACAGGAGCGTTTCTTTGAATTTATTTTGGAAGGAAAAAGATGGTATGATTTAAGAAGCATGGGCGACACCTATGTATACGAACATACAGCATTGACCATAGCAAATTCATACGCTTTATTGTGGCCAATTGATCAAAATACACTAATAAACGATCCGTTGTTAGTGCAAACCGCGGGTTACGCAGCTCATTAATATTATATAAAGAAACTCTGCTTTAGGGTAGGGGATTAGTTTGGTTTAATAGAGACTTTAGAAATACCGGGGAGTGGTGGCCCCGGTATCTAAAGTAAACTTAACTATCCACCCGGCTATTAAGCACTATAAAAACAATTATTTATGAAATTTGAACATTTACAAGGGCTAATAGCTGCTCCTTTTACACCGATGGATAAAAGCGGGCAATTGAATACAGCTGTTATACCCGATTATTACCAGTTTTTAAAACATAATGGCGTTACCGGCGCTTTCATTTGTGGATCTACAGGCGAAGGTGTTTCCCTAACTACCGGCGAAAAAATGCAGGTTGCCGAAGCTTGGGCCTCGGTTACAGTAAATGATAGTAACTTTAAGGTAATGACCTTATTAGGTGGCAATAGTATTAGTGATTGTAAAGAATTGGCTAAACATGCCCAATTCTTGAATTTATATGGTGTATCATTTACATCGCCATCTTATTTTAAACCGGCCAATGTTGATGTTTTGGCCAAAATGTGCCTGGAAATCGCAGAAATAGTTCCGGATATGCCTTTTTATTATTATCATATACCTGTATTAACGGGGGCTAATTTTGCCATGCTTAGCCTGCTGGAAGCACTAGATGGTAAACTAAATAATTTTGCGGGAATTAAATATACCCACGAGGATTTTATGGACTTTCAGAGTTGCATGAACTTTAGGAATGGCAAATATGACATGCTTTGGGGAAGAGATGAAAATATGCTATCGGCCCTGGTATTAGGTGCAAAAGGTGCCGTCGGTAGTACTTTTAATTATGCCCCATCTCTATATCTGGACATGATCACAGCATTTAACCAAAATGATTTGATAAAGGCCCGGGCACTTCAGCAGAAAGCTATCGATATGATAAGGCTGCTTGGAAAATATGGCGGCATCTCTGTTGGCAAGGCTTATATGAAACTTGTTGAAGTGGATTGCGGAGAGTTTAGGCTACCAGTAAAGAATATGGATAGTGAACAATTTAAGCACTTTACAGCCGATGTTCAAGCACTTGGGTTTAACGAGTTTAGATCGAGACATGAAACAATAAAACAATTAAAGTGAAAATCAGTATTGCCCTTTTCTTTACTATATACATAATGCTATTCTCTTTAAAAGACATCGCCCAGAATAATACAAAACATATAACATGGTCGCAACCTGCACAATTACCAAACATTAATGGTAATAAGCAATTAGGCCTGGCCGGTGTTTTTACAGGAGTTAGTAATGATGTATTATTGGTTGCAGGAGGTTCAAATTTTGCAGATGGGGCAAAGCCATGGCAGGGCGGAAAAAAAATACATTACAACGATATATACGTCCTGAAAAAACATGGAGAAAATACATTTACATGGCTAAGTCCTAAAACGAAATATTTAGCAAGGAAAGTCGCCTATGGCGCAAGTACTTCGATAGTTGCGGGGGTAGTGTGCGCGGGTGGAGAAACAGAAACTTCCGATTGCAGCGCGGAAGTGTTCCTAATGAAATGGGACAAAAAACAACAGGATGTTAGTTTTCAAAACTTACCCTCGTTGCCTGTTCCGCTGGCAAATGCCTGTATGACAAGCATCGGAAATGTGATTTATTTATTTGGAGGAGAAAGCAAGGGCTTTCCAAGCAATAAATGCTTCAAATTAAACCTGGATGCGGCCACAAAGCAATGGGAAACTTTGCCGCCAATGCCAATAGCCATGTCGCATTCTGTTGCTGTTACGCAGTCAAATGGTAAGTATCCATGCATTTATGTAATTGGCGGCCGTAGCAGTACACCAGCCGGTATCAGTACACTGCATAATAATACCTTTTGTTATGATCCGCAAGAAAACAAATGGATCAGGCTAGCCCCGGTTGGCAATGGAAATACGACAACAACAATTTCAGCAGGTACCGCTGTTGCAGAAGACAACGATAAAGTTATTCTTATCGGCGGAGATAAGGGCAATATTTTCCATCAGATAGAAGTATTTAATAACTGGATTAACCATGCCCGTAATGATGCTGAAAAAAATCAATTACAAAATGACAAACTACAGCTATTAAACCATCACCCCGGATTTAGCAGGGATGTGTATATTTATAATACACTAAAAAACACTTGGGAACAAATGGGTAGTTTACCCTTTTACGGCCAGGTTACAACAACAGCCGTAAAGTGGGATAATGAAATTTTTATTCCAGGTGGTGAAATAAAGCCGGGCACTCGTACAGCGGCCATAACAATGGGTGAGTTTTACAGCGCAAAATGATTAAAGAGAAAAATTATCCCTGGGTTTTAGTTGGCTTACTTTGGGTAGTGGCCCTATTGAATTACATGGACCGGCAAATGCTGTCCGTTATGAAACCGACCATGCAGCTAAATATAGCTGAATTGAACTCGGCAACTAATTTCGGTTACCTGATGGCTATTTTCCTGTGGGTATATGGTTGCATGAGCCCGGTTTCTGGCTTTATAGCAGATAAGTTCAACCGTAAATGGCTAATAATTTTAAGTTTATTTGTTTGGTCGGGAGTTACCTTTAGTATGGGCTATGCTACTACTTATAATCAGGTTTATTGGCTGAGGGCCATAATGGGAGTTAGCGAAGCTCTGTATATTCCTGCCGGGTTATCCTTAATCGCGGATTTTCACTCGTCTAAAACCCGGTCACTCGCTATAGGCATCCACATGACGGGGTTTTACGCAGGGCAAGCATTAGGCGGCTTTGGGGCTACTGCGGCAGCGGCATATTCCTGGCAAACCACTTTTCATTATTTTGGATTAACAGGTATGATCTATTCCCTGGTGTTGATCTTGTTCTTAAGAGGGAAGAAAACTCAGGCAGAAAAAATATCAGAAGATCTTCCTATCTCCTCCGACAAATTACCAACAGTCAAAGGTTTGGCAATTTTGTTTGCCAATATCTCCTTTTGGGTCATCGTCTTCTACTTCGCTGTTGCAAGTATTCCTGGTTGGGCCTGTAAAAACTGGTTACCTACGCTCTTCGCACAAAACTTAAATATATCTATGGCTAAAGCAGGCCCGGTTTCAACGATAGCTATTGCCGCCTCTTCATTTATTGGGGTGATATTCGGCGGGATCTTATCAGATAAATGGGTTCAGAAAAATGCGAAAGGTCGTATCTATACCAGTGTTATTGGCTTAGGGTTAACTATACCCTCCTTATTGTTGATGGGCTTTGGACATACTTTCTACGCCGTTGCTGGTGCAGCTGTTTGTTTTGGATTGGGCTACGGCATATTCGACGCGAATAACATGCCGATCCTATGCCAATTTGTTGCATCCCGTTACCGGGGTACTGCCTATGGAATTATGAATATGACAGGTGTATTTGCCGGCGCGGTGATTACCGGTATACTGGGCAAATCATCAGATGCAGGAAACCTTGGTAAAGATTTCGCGATGCTGGCGGGTATTGTGTTGCTGGCATTAGCAGCTCAACTATACTTTTTGCGTCCAGGGGAAAAAGATGTTGTTTAAAGTTTTATAGGCATCCGTATTTACCCTTCACCTTCATGATAATACAAAAATTTGAATAAGATGAGTTATACAATACATGACTTGGAAAGACTAGCTGATTTTTATCAGGATCAATTATTAAATGATACAGTACCCTTTTGGTTCCCAAGGTCAATCGACAAGGAATTTGGTGGGTATTTGCTGATGCGTGACCATGATGGCAGCCTGATCGACGATGATAAGGCAGTTTGGATACAGGGGCGTGCCGCCTGGCTATTAGCAACGCTTTATAATACCGTAGAGCCTAAACAAGAATGGCTGGAAGGCGCTAAAACCGGTATAGATTTTCTGAATCAACATTGCTTTGATACCGATGGGCAGATGTTCTTTCACGTAACCCGTGATGGAAGCCCGATACGCAAACGCCGTTATTATTTTTCTGAAACATTTGCTGTTATCGCTATGGCTGCATATGCTAAGGCCTCGGGTGATGAAGCTGCTGCCGAAAAAGCACGATACTTATTTGGTAAATGTATTGATTATGCCACAATACCCGGTTTGTTGCCGCCAAAGTTTACGTCAACGCGCCCGGCCAAAGGTATTGGCGTACCGATGATCATGATCAATACCGCGCAGCAACTAAGGGAAACCATTGGTGACCCCAGGTGCGACGAATATATCAGCCGCTGGATAAAAGAAATTGAAACCGACTTTGTAAAACATGATATCAGATGTGTGATGGAACAGGTTGCACCCGATGGAAGTATAATAGGCCACATTGATGGCCGTACGCTTAACCCGGGGCATGCTATTGAAGGTGCCTGGTTCATTTTACACGAAGCGAAATACCGGAACAATGATCAGCATCTGATTAAGTTGGGTTGCCAGATACTTGATTATATGTGGGAACGTGGCTGGGATAAGGAACATGGCGGTATTTTGTATTACCGGGATGTGTACAACAAACCCGTACAGGAATACTGGCAGGATATGAAATTTTGGTGGCCACATAATGAAGTGATCATAGCCACCTTATTGGCATACACCATGACCGGCGATGAAAAGTACGCGGAATGGCACAAACTGGTACACAATTATGCTTATAGCCATTTTCACGATAAGGAACATGGGGAATGGTTTGGCTACCTGCACCGCGACGGCAGCATCGCGCAAGCTGCAAAAGGTAACTTATTTAAGGGCCCTTTTCACTTGCCTCGGCAGGAATGGTATTGTCTTGAAATCTTAAAAAATTATAAAAAATGAGATCATTATTAATTTATTTACTGTTTTGTATAACAGGCATTACTATTGTGCAGGCACAGACAATGGGCGTGCCGGTTTTTGTTTCCGGGACGGAAGGTTATAAAACATTTCGCATCCCGGCTATCATCAAAGCACCTAATGGCGACCTGCTTGCCTTTTGTGAGGGAAGGGTAAACGGTGCGGGGGATTTTGGAAACGTTAAAGTGGTACTTAAACGTAGTGAAGATAATGGTAAAAACTGGAGTGGTCTACAAATAGTCGCGTCAAATAGTACCCTACAAACTGACAATGCCGCCCCGGTTGTTGATATGTCTGATCCGGCTTATCCTAAAGGACGTATATTTTTGTTTTACAATACCGGAAACGTGTCGGAAGCGGCACTGCGCCAAGGTTTGGGCGTTAGAGAAGTATGGTATAAAACATCTGTTGATAATGGTAAAACGTGGTCGGATGCTGTCAATATTACTTTGCAGGTACATAAACCAAAACAGCCAACTTTTGATAAAGACTATAATTTTGTGGAGGACTGGCGTAGTTATGCCAATACCCCCGGCCATGCTATACAATTAGTGGCAGGGAAGTATAAAAACCGTATTTATGTTGCGGCCAATCATTCTGCCGGTGCCCCGCAAAAAAGATATGCGGATGGAAGGGCATTCGGATACTATACTGATGATCATGGCAAAACATTTAAAATAAGTGATGATATACCAACGCCCGGCGGTAATGAAGCAATGGCAACGGAACTTTCTGATTCCCGTGTGATGATCAATGCACGCAATCAGCTAGGTAATGTAAAAGAGAGAACAGTGGCCATAAGTAAAAATGGCGGTAAAAATTGGGACACTACTTATTTTGATCCGCAGCTTCCCGATCCTGTTTGCCAGGGCAGTATACTCAACATTGGTCAAAAACATGGGAAAAGCGTATTGGCTTTTTGTAATAATGCCGATACCACCAACCGGGATAACCTTACCCTGCGCATTAGTTATGACGAGGGTAAGACATGGCCTTTTAGCAAAGTAATTGCTAAAGCGCCGGAGGGCTATAAGGGTGATTATACCGCTTACTCCGATTTAGTTAAAGTATCGGCTAATGAGATCGGTATATTTTATGAGAAAGATGATTATAAACAATTAATTTTTACTATAATCGACTGCAAAAAATAGCCAGTATACCTGTAGTGGCAAGACATTGTGCTTGCCAAAGACTAAAATATCAAAACAATATGGTTCGTTTAAATTTGAAAAATATAGTAAGAACAGCGGCAGCGATAGTGATTTTTACGTTTGCTTGTAGCGCGATAAGTGCACAGCAGGTAAAATATATTTCGGGACATAATGAATGGAATCCCGATTCGCTGGGCAATCATCGTGCTATTGTTAAAGTTTTGCATACCGCCGGTGCCGCCAGTGTATGGATCCCTTGGCGCAGGCGGGATAATCCGGCCGAAAAAAACATCATTGTAGTTGATTCGGCAACTGACAAAAGAGTTTATAATGTAAAAGCCGATAATCTAACCCGCGAAAGTGGGATGATTTATTTTGAGCCCACCTCTGGTGAGGGTACTTATTATATTTATTATCTGCCTTATCATGTAGATCCAAAATCAAACTATCCGCGCGCGGTATATCAAAAATGGAATAATCATGTTGGTGATGAATGGTTAAGAGGCCTGCAAAATCAGCCGGTAACCAAGGCAAATTTAGTATGCCTGGAGGCCATAAATGCGCTGAACAGCTTTTACCCGATGGAAGTGATAGCAACCCGTGCAGAGGTTGATGGTTTAATAGCGGCTAATCAGAATAAATCCTACCTTGTTTTTCCTGAAGATAGGATGCATCCGATTAAAATGACCACAGATATTCCCGAGCGCTGGATAAATAAAGGAGCCAACGGAGATTTTATTGATACAGCGGCAAAAGGCGAAAATTTTAGCTATCAGCTGGGTATGTATGCATTTAAAAAAGAGCTTCGGAATGTTGAAATAAAATTTGCTGACCTGAAAAGTACTTCGGGCGAAATAATACCTGCAAGTTTATTTTCTTGCCTGAATACAGATGGAAGGAACTGGGATAATACCATTGTAAGTAAAACGGTGGATGTTCCAGTCGGGCATATACAAGCTTTTTGGTGTTTGGTTAATCTACCCCAAAATACAGTCGCCGGGATATACAAAGGCACAGTAACGGTAACAGCCAATAATGCGCCTCCAACTACGATTAAAATTACCTTGATAGTTACGGACCGTGTGCTTGCTGATGGCGGGGTAAACGAGCCGTGGAAGCAGACACGCTTGACCTGGCTGAACTCGGATAAGGGGCAAAAGAATGATGTTATCAAGCCTTATATTCCATTGAAGCTTTCAGGTAATACCATTAGTTTGTTGGGACGGAAACTGACAATTGCTGATAACGGTTTACCAGCACAGGTAGAAACCTATTTTACAGAGGAAATGACCAGCATCGGTAAGTTGCCGCGGCAAATCTTGAAGGCGCCATTTCAATGGGTTGTTAAAGATAAAACAGGCACTGCCATTAAATGGACAACCACCAAACCAGTTTTTAACGATGTTGAACCGGGCCAGGTAAGTTGGTCTTCTACTAGTCGCTCAGCATCATTACTGATGAAAGTAAAGGGCGGTATAGAGTTTGACGGTTTTATGCATTACCGCATTCAGGTGATCGCGCTGAAGAATATTGATTTGAGCGACATCGCTATGGTGATACCGTTTAAAAAGGATGTAGCGCAGTATATGATGGGGCTTAACCTTAAGGGTACTAAAATGCCTGCAGCTTATAGCTGGAAATGGGACGTAGCGCATAAAAACCAGGACGGAGCCTGGGTAGGCGATGTAAACGCGGGGTTGCAATTTTCGTTAAGAGATCAGCATTATGTACGCCCACTCAATACAAATTTCTATCTGCAAAAACCTTTGTTGCTTCCTACTTCATGGGGTAATAATGGCGAGGGCGGTATTGATATTTCTGAAAATAAAGATAAAACCGACGTGAACTGTTACAGCGGTAAACGCAGCATGAAAAAAGGCGATACGCTGTATTACGATATTAACCTGATGATTACGCCTTTTCATGCCATAAACACCGAGCAGCAATGGTCATTACGGTTTTATCATAAATATGATAATGTAGATAGCATTAAGGCAAAAGGTGCTACGGTTATAAATATACATCACGGCACACCCATTAACCCTTATATCAATTACCCCTTCATCGCGCATGATGCAATGAAAGCCTATATTGATTCGGCGCATAATTTGGGGCTGAAAGTTAAAATTTATAATACTGTTCGTGAGCTTTCAAACAGCGCTTATGAATTATTCCCACTGCGCAGTCTGGGGCACGAGGTCTACTCGACAGGAAAAGGCGGCGGCCATGCCTGGTTGCAAGAACATCTTGACGGCGATTATATTGCAGGCTGGTATGTACCAGAGGTAAGAGATGTGGCTATTGTGAACAGCGGAATGAGCCGGTGGCATAATTATTACGTTGAGGGAATGAACTGGCTGGTAAACAATGTCGGGATTGACGGCATTTACCTGGATGATGTAGCTTATGACCGTACAACAATGAAGCGCATTAAGCGTGTCCTTACTCAAAATGGGCATCCTGGCATCATTGATCTGCATTCGGCCAATCAATATGATGATCGCGACGGGTTTAATAACAGTGCTAATCTTTATATGGATCAATTCCCTTACCTGAACCGCTTATGGTTTGGCGAGTATTTTGATTATCAGCATAACGATCCTGCATTTTTTCTTACAGAAGTTTCCGGTATACCTTTCGGGCTTATGGGAGAGATGTTGCAGGGTGGAGGTAATCCATGGAGAGGTATGATTTATGGTATGACCAACCGGATGCCATGGTCTGATAACGCCGACCCACGACCAATATGGAAAGCCTGGGATGACTTCGGCATAAAAGGCAGCCATATGATAGGCTATTGGGTAAAATCCAATCCGGTAAAAACGAATGATTCTGAAATACTGGCTACTATTTATAAAAAAGATAAAAAAGTAATGGTGGCTATTGCGAGCTGGGCGGCTACGGACAAAAAAATAAAACTGCTGATTGATTGGAATGCTTTACATATTGACCCTGCCAAAGCAACTATCGTAGCGCCTGCAATAAAAGGTTTCCAAGTGGCTAGCCAATTTTCAGCATCCGGCGATATTCCGGTTGAAAAAGGTAAAGGCTGGCTGCTAATTATTCAACAGCAGTAACAACTGTTACCAGTACTAGTGTAAGAAATAATTGAGGCTGTCCTTTTGAGACAGCCTCTTTGAATATTATCAGTTTCGAAACTAATTATTAGTCTTTTATCATCCTGCTACCATAAACAGGGCCGGCATCGTTACCTGTTTTGGGCACAAGTTTAATAGTAACCTTTGATTTGCCCTTGGTAAGTTCAATAGGGATTTCATAAGAGATGTTATAAAACTTGCTCTCCTTAAACTTATTCAGGTCCTCCGTAGTTAGCTTAACGGTATCTACATAAATCTCAAATACCCTACCGCGGTTATCCATACCCCAATAGCTGTTGATTAGTGTGTTGTGCGCATTAGGGTCGGTTTTCATCTCAAAGCTCAGGAAGCCGCCGTCCTGTGCTAAACGCCATTTCTTTTGGTGGTCCTCGCCTGTAACTTCATTTTTACCAGTAAAGTTATGGTCGCGTTCAGGTTGCATTTCACCTAAACGTATAATATCGGTAGTATGGGCCTCGAGTTCTTGTTGTTTTATTTTTTCTTCATCGTAAGCCTTTTGCTGTACCGTCCAGGCCGATGGGCTAAACACATCCCAATAAACGGTATAATATTCGTTCTTTGTTTCGTTAAAAGGGATAAGCCTCACTTCCTCCGGTTTTGAAATATCAACGGTTTTAAATTCAAGCGTTTTTTTGTCGACCATTTGCAACCATTTGTTAGGATCTGTTTCGCTGGTTACAAAAACAGGCACACCTTTAAGTGGATCGGGTTCAGTATTACCTAACTCACCTGCAAGCAATACCGGGCCATAAAATAAAGCTTTGCGCGATTGGTTATCGGGCATTTGCTCGGTGTATATCTTTTCTGGAGTGATGAATTCTATCTTATCTTCATTCTTCCATTTGTGGTTTAATACCAGGTAACCTTCCTCATCAGCAACTATCTGTTGTATAGCGCCATTAATTTTAACAATGTAGCCGCTTGTCCATTTAGGTTTGCGAATACGTATCGCAAAGGTTGATGGTTTAATGGTGTTGATGGTGAAATTAATCACATCGTTTGAAGGCAGGGACGTATGTTGGGTGATGGTAACGCCTTTAGCCCTCCAATTAAGTATCGATGGAATAAACAGGTTAACATATAAACTACCATCGGCACCCTGAAAATAAATGCTTTCGTTATATTTTACATGATTTTCCATTCCCGAGCCAACGCAGCAAGTGAAGGTGGTAAAGGGGGTACTGTATTCTTTTCTGCCACCCATGCGTAATGGTACAAAGTAGGTCATCATTCCATCATCATGATTTTGTGAGGCCAGAATGTGGTTATACAATGCTTTCTCGTAAAAGTCCATTAATGTAGCTGATGGATGAACCGCGAATAAGTGGCGGGTGAGCTTAAGCATGTTGTAAGTGTTACAGGTTTCGGTAGTATTATCTGTAAGCTTATCATTTAACTCATCAGGATCGCTTAAATACTCATAATTACTGTTACCCCCGGTAGCATAGGAGTGATGCAGGGTAATGATATTCCAGAAATTGGTTGAGATATCCTCATCTTTTTTATCACCTGTAAGCTCATATCTCCTGGCGCTGGCTATTATCTTAGGGATTTGAGTGTTGGAGTGTTTGCCCGGTAAAATATCTTTTCCTTCGGATAGCGGATCAAGGATACGTTTATCGTAAAATTTATAAGATGATTCAAGGTAACTCTTATTCCCTGTAACAGCATATAAGTTGGCTAATGTTTCTGCCATACCGCCATATTCGCAAAGCAACATTCTTTGCAACTGATCATCATTAAGGTTTTTTATGGTTTCGCCTGTCCAATTTCCCATACCCTTGCAAATAGTAAGGGCATCCTGATTCCCTGTATAAAAATAGGCATCCAGTAAACCTGCCATAACTTTATGTACCGTGTACCATGGTGACCACCCCCCATTTAAATCAAATCCTCTTGATTTAATGTCTCCGGCCTTTACTTCCGCCCAAATAGTATCTTCTTTAGGTATGGCGCCTACATAGCCGGTTTTACGTGCAAGCTGGCATTCTTTTAATTCCTTTACAATATAATTAACACGATCTAAAAAGCGAGGGTCTTTTGTTGATGCATATTGCATAGATATAGCCGATAGGTAATGCCCTAAAGTATGCCCTGCAAGCCCTGAGGATTCCCACCCTTCATACAGCGCACCTTTTGGTTTTAAACCCGAATGTGAGCGAAAGCCTGATAGCAGCCTGTCGGGTTCGATGGATAAGAGGTAGGCTGCATCCTTCTCCATGGCATCTTTAAAAGGGCTTTCTAAAAGGTGCACATCCTTCAAATCAAAGGAATAAGCTTTGATAGGTACCTGTGGTTTTACCTTGATACGGCTATCATTTAATTCGGGTACATATGATTGGGCGTTGCCCCTGTTTACATTGAGCAGTAAAGAAGCTAAACCACAAACTGTAATCAAAAAATATTTTTTCATCGGGTTATTAAAGGTAAAGAAGAATATAAAGTTCAAAAAGATAAAGTTACTAATGAGCAAGCACTTATGATGGCTGATAATTGATAGGAGCTACACGGATTTTAGCTTGTTTATGATAAAATATTATTTTCGATATATCTCACTCCAAAAAGCTATTAATATTTGATTAATACGCTGTTAACCCCATGATAATATATAGTTAGTATTGGATAATAAGGGTAAAAAAAGAGGTTTTGCCTTTCCATAATTTTATCACAGCGCTAATTGATTTATTTCCATAACGATTTTTTCCAAACTCAAACTCTAATGAAGATTAAACTATTACTAAAAAAAATAACGCCATTGTACCTTATTATAATGGCGTTCAGCTTTAACGCGTTTTCGCAATCGAGCCAGCTTAAAGGAACGATTGTTGATTCAACAGGCGTTGCCATCCGCGGTGCATCTATCAAGATAAAAGGCGCCAGTTCAGGAACCACTTCCGATGCTAATGGTGATTTTACTATTAACTATCAAGGTGCGGCAAAAATTGAGGTTTCATACATTGGATACACTCCACGATTAATACCGATAAATGGTAAACAAACAATCAAGGTAGTACTCCAAAGCGAATCAAAAGGCCTTAATGAGGTTGTAGTAACGGCATTAGGTATTAAACGTGAAAAAAGACTATTAACATACGCCACGCAGGAGATAAAAGGCGATGAAATAATGGAAACTAAACAAGCCAACGTGCTGAATGCCCTTGACGGAAAATTAGCAGGTGTACAGATCACCAGTTCAACCGGTGGTCCGGGTGCATCAGTTAATGTTGTAATAAGGGGGGCTATATCTATCTCAGGTAATAATCAAGCTTTGATAGTTCTTGATGGTGTACCAATTGATAACTCAGAAACCGGTGCACTTTCGTCAGGTGCAGGTAGCAGTAGGATATCAGATATTGATCCTAATACAATTGAAAGTGTAAACGTACTTAAAGGAGCCGCCGCCACTACCTTATATGGTTCAGCCGGTGCAAGGGGTGTAATATTAATCACTACCAAAAGTGGCTCCAGAAACAAAAAACCGGTTGTGACATTTTCATCCGATTTTTCTTTTGATAATGCCATTTTACCTAAACGCCAAACTGATTATGCACAAGGCACTAATGGTATATTTTACAGTGGTAATGATGCCGCGGGAAAAATCAGCACCTCATGGGGCCCAGCAATGGATACCTTGAAAATAAATGGTGTGCTTGCAAAAAAGTATGACCCTTATTCAACTTTCTTTAAAACAGGCCACAGTTCTAACAACGCGGTATCTGTTGAAGGCGGCGGCGAAAAAAGCAGCTATTTTGTATCATACTCTTACCTCGACCAAACCGGAACAGAACCGAATAATGATTTTAAGAGAAATACATTATTTACCAAATTTAATAATTCAATTACTGATAACCTGAACTTTACTTTCCAGTTAGGTTATACCAACTCAGACCAGGACAGGCTTCCGGAAGGTTCATCAAACGGGCCGCTATTCACATTATTTAGCGAACCTGTATCATGGAATCCATATCCTTATGAAAATGCTGATGGTACACAAAGGTTATATCGTAATTCAAGGAACAACCCTTTATGGGCTGCTGCCAACGAATCGAATCATTATAATGTTAACCGCTTTACCCCGGTAATGACACTGAATTTTACACCAACCAAATGGTTAACCATTACTGAAAGAGGTGGCGCTGATATTTATGGTGAGCAAGACAAATATTGGGAAAACCCAAGTGTTAATATAGGAACACTCGGCGAGATTATTGATCAAAATAATAATTTCAGACAGTTTAATAACGACCTGATTGCTAATGCTACCAAACAATTTGGAAAGTTTAATGTGAATTTTCTGGTGGGTAATAACTTGCTTTCTACTTATAGTCAAACCTATGCTGAAACAGGTAGCGGCTTAACCATTCCCGGTTATTACAACATAGCAGGAGCTTCAACCGTTACCGCTTCAGAGAGCCATTCGCTCGAGCGCAAAATAGGATTTTATAGTCAAGCTAATATTGAATACAATAGATTCCTGTCATTAAATTTAACAGGCAGGTATGATGGAAGTTCGGTATTATCAACCGCGAAGGACTTTTATCCATATGGCTCGGTAGCTACTGGGTTCATATTTTCCGAGTTATTATCTCCCGAGCTTTCTAAAGTAATCAGTTACGGAAAATTACGGCTGTCTTATGCTTCTGTTGGTAACGATAATGTGGGGGCTTATGTGCTAAATACACCTTATGTACCGGCAGATGTGAATGGTATACAATTTCCATATCAGGGACAGGCAGGTTTGCTTGTTAGCAGCAATTACGGAAATCCATATCTACAAAATGAGCGATTAAATGAAGCTGAAACAGGTTTGGAAATGAAGTTTTTAAATAACCGGTTGGGATTTGATTTCTCTTATTACAACCGTAAAACAACCGATGGCTTAATTGCAGCGGTAGGGATTGCACCTTCAACAGGTTATGCAACTACAACCGTAAACTCCGCAAGCTTACGTAATAAAGGTGTTGAGGCATTGTTAACAGGAACTCCAATAAAAGCAAAAGATTTTCAATGGGATGCTAATTTAAATTTTAGCCTTAACAGGAGCAGAGTGCTATCATTATACAAAACTACCGATCAATTGGGCCGTATTATAGTTGGCCAGCCTTATGATGTGTTTTATGGTACCAGATATGCACGCAATTCAAAAGGCCAATTGATTATTGGCGATGATGGTTTACCAGAAGAAGCTTCAACACAAGGCGTTGTGGGTAACCCCAATCCAAACTGGACAGCAGGTTTAACCAACTCATTCAGGTACAAAAATGTCACATTCAGTTTTATGTTTGATGTGAAGGACGGTGGCGATATTGAAAATGATGTTGACTTGTATGGCGACTACTATGGTACTTCTTACGCTACGGAAAACCGTGCACCAAGAGTTATCGATGGTGTAAATGCCACCACAGGTAAACCAAATACAGTAAGTGTAGGTGCGCAAACTTATTATCAATACATCAATTCAATTTATGAAGCATCAATACAGGATGGGACATATATTAAGTTAAGAAATGTAAGCTTATCTTATAATATCGATAAAAAATTCCTTAAGAAAACACCGTTTAAGTCAGCATCAATCAGCGCTACCGGAAATAACTTGTGGATATACAGCCCACATTTTACCGGTGCCGATCCTGAAGTAAGTTCTTATGGAACAGGTAATACTGTTTGGGGTATCTATGCCTTCTCAACCCCATCTTCACGTTCATACATTTTTAGTATAAAAGCCAGTTTCTAATTATTCATTCCTTATAAAAGATTAAAAATGAAAAAGATATCAATATATATAATGGGTTTTGTCTTATTGGCATCCTCGGGATGTAAAAAGTTTATCGACGTAAACACAGACCCTAATAACGCTGTTGATGGAACAGAAGCAACAATACTGCCACCCGTTGAAATTGCTATAGCAGATGAAATGTATGGAGGTAATGCTGCCTTTATAGTTCAAAACTTTATGCAAACAACAGCTATTAATCAACCGCTACCACAAATAGGTAATTACCTGGAGATCAACTCAGATTTAGATGGTGACTGGGGTGTTTATTATAATACGGTTTTGATCAATCTTAAAATTATAAACACTAAAGCAGTAGCCGATGGCAAACTAAATTATGCTGCTATTTCCCAAATATTATCAGCCCTCGCTCTTGGAAATGCAACTGATCTGTGGGGGGACATTCCTTACAGCCAGGCGCTTCAAGGTACAGCAAACCTTTCTCCTGTGTATGATAAACAGGAAGATATTTACAAGGATATTCAAACTTTACTGGATAAGGGTATAGCCGATATTAATGCCGGTACTACCACTGTACCAGGTAGTGACGATTTTTTCTATACAGGCGATATGAGCAAATGGAAAATGCTGGCTTATTCACTTAAAGCCCGTTACTATATGCACTTAACCAAAGCGCCGGGTTATACAGCAGCAGCCCAGGCACAGCTTGCGTTAGCGGCATTAACCAATGCAATGCAAAGCAGTGATGATGACCTGGAGTATATATTCCCGGGTGCTGCAGGCCAAACAAACCCATGGTATAACAATTTTAACCAGGTGAGTACAGCTGTAATTTCATCGGATTTTGTTGATACGCTGGTTACAAGAAATGATCCGCGCTTATCTAAAATGGTATCTCCCTCAACAGAAACAGGATTATATACCGGCAGAGAAATTGGTGATGCAGCAGCCGGTGACCTTGAATCATACTCCTATCCAAGTAGTTATTATATGGGTATAGGTGCCGGGGTTTACATGATGAGCTATTCTGAAACCTTATTTTTAAAGGCAGAGGCTACATACATCGTTTCGGGGTATGCTGCGGCACAATCCATTTATCAAAGCGCAGTAACAGCACATATGACCAAGGTAGGTGTTGCGGCTGCCGATATAACCACTTATTTGAACTCAAGAGGTACGTTAACCGCAGCAAATGCTGAGCAAAGAATAATTGAAGAAAAATTTATTTCAAACTATTTGAACCTGGAAATTTTTAATGATTGGAGAAGAACAGGATACCCAACAATGGTGAAAGTTCCAAATGCTTTGTCTGATATTCCAAGAAGGGTATTGTATCCGGAAGCAGAGATCACTACAAACCCACAACCGCAACAAAGTGCAATACTAACCGACCGTGTTTGGTGGGATGCTAAATAATGATGTTAATATTAAACAACTAATTGGTAATTTTTAAGTTTATGAAACCTTACCTTCGGGTACCTTTGAACAAATAATAAATTAAGATTTTAAACGTATATGAAATTTGAATGGAAAGGGGTTTTCCCTGCGGTAACAACTAAGTTTACGGAAAATGAAGAGCTTGACTTAGACGCGTTTGACATAAATATTAAAGCACAGCTTGAAGCCGGTGTGGATGGTATAATACTTGGTGGCTCTTTAGGCGAAGCCAGTGTATTAACCGAAAACGAAAAATTCGTGTTATTACAGCATACCTTAACATATGTTGCAGGTAAAGTGCCGGTAATATTGAATATTGCAGAGCAATCAACCCGCAGTGCAGTTGCGGTTGCAAAAAAAGCATACGAACTTGGTGCTGATGGTTTAATGTTATTGCCGCCAATGCGTTACAATGCTGATGAGGATGAAACCATCACTTACTTATCTGCCATTGCTGAGAGTACACCGCTGCCTATCATGATTTATAATAACCCGGTTGATTATAAAATTGAGATAACACTTGACATGTTTGAGCGTTTGAAAGTTTATGAAAACATCCAGGCTATAAAAGAATCAACAAGGGATATTATTAATACCACCAGGCTTATTAATAAATTTGGTGACAGGTATAAGATATTTACAGGTGTTGATCCTATAGCTACAGAAAGCTTAATAATGGGAGCTCATGGATGGGTTGCAGGTTTGGTTGATGCATTCCCGAAGGAAACTGTTGCCATCTATCGTTTGGTTAAAGCAGGCCGCTTTCAAGAGGCAATTGCTATTCACCGCTGGTTCCTTCCGGTTTTGGAGTTGGATATCCATGCCAAACTGGTACAATACATTAAACTTGCAGAAGTTGGCACAGGTATAGGAACCGAGAAAGTTAGGGCACCTCGTTTGCCATTAAAAGGTAAAGAACGCGAAAGAGTTCTTAATATCATTAATTCTGCTTTAGCAACCCGCCCGCAATTACCGGAAGGAAGCTGGGGCAGGTTAAATGAAGTTAATGCTTAATAAACAAGCTAAATGATAAATGGTAATAATATAATAGCCTGCGATTACGCTTTAGCCGACAATGAAAGTTTTAAAGCTTTCGATCCGTCGACAGGGGCGCATTTGGAAGGTGCTTTTCAAAAAGCAAACACTTTAATGGTTAATAATGCTTTGAATGCTGCAACTGCAGCATTCAAAGTTTACAAACATGTTGCCCCTGCTGATAAAGCAAAATTTTTAAGGGCCATTGCATCGGAGATAGCAGCCCTGGGTGAAATACTGGTAAATAGGGCGGTAGCAGAGAGCGGTTTGCCGGTTGCAAGGTTAACCGGCGAATTAGGCCGTACAACAGGGCAGCTACATATGTTTGCCAACCTGGTTGAAGAAGGTTCATGGGTTGATGCTGTAATTGATACCGCAAACCCTGAACGTACACCTTTACCAAAGCCTGATATCAGGAGAATGTATTCGCCAATAGGCCCGGTTGTTGTTTTTGGGGCGAGTAATTTTCCATTGGCATTTTCTGTTGCTGGCGGAGATACTGCTTCGGCATTAGCCTCGGGTTGCCCGGTTATTGTAAAGGTACACCCGGCCCACCCCGGCACAAGTGCATTGGTTGGCCAGGCTATAAGCAAAGCTGCAAAAGAAACAGGCATGCCTGATGGCGTTTTCTCACTGTTATTTGATGATGGTTATGGCATAGGCGCTGAATTAGTTAAACACGAGCAAACCAAGGCTGTAGCTTTTACAGGTTCATACCACGGTGGTATGGCGCTATTAAAAATGGCACAGGAACGTAAAAGCGTTATTCCTGTATTTACAGAAATGGGAAGCATTAACCCTGTAGTGTTATTGCCCGCCATACTTGATTCGCAAGCTGAATCGGTAGCTGCAAAATATGCATCATCTATAACCTTAGGAGCGGGGCAATTTTGTACCAATCCCGGTTTAATATTAGCTGTAAAATCAACCGGATTAGATCGTTTTCTTTCTGCCCTTGGCTATGCTATTGAAATCACACCATCAGCAACCATGTTAACAACAGGGATATGGAAAAACTACGCATCACTTTCAGATAAAATAATTGCTGAACCGGGTATTAAGTTAATTGCTAAATCAACAGCAGTTAATACCGAAAAAGCCAATCAGTCGGTAGCGGCCATAGCAACAGTAGGCGCAAGTGATTTCATCGCCAATAAAAAATATAGCGAAGAGATATTCGGCCCATGGTCGTTAGTAGTAGTTTGTGATAATATAGCACAATTACAACAGGTGATAGAATCATTAGATGGCCAGTTAACAACTACCGTTATGGCCGAAAAAGATGAATTATCAAAGCATACCGGTATATTAAATGCGTTGGCCGACATATCAGGCCGTGTAATATTGAATAATGTACCTACAGGTGTTGAGGTTTGCGCGGCAATGCAGCATGGCGGCCCTTTTCCGGCAACAAGCGACAGCCGTTTTACTTCGGTTGGTACAGGAGCGATTTACAGGTTTGTAAGGCCTATAGCATGGCAGGATTGGGATGATAGCCTTCTGCCTTTGGAATTGCAGGCAGCAAACCCGTTAAAAATTTGGAGGCAGATAGATAACAACCTCACTAAAGACTAAAATGGCAAGTAAAACTTTTTTTTGTATTGATGCGCATACTTGCGGCAACCCGGTAAGATTAGTTGCCGGTGGTGGGCCAGCGCTTAAAGGCGCTAGCATGAGCGAAAAGCGCCAGCATTTTTTAAAAGAATATGATTGGATACGCACTGGTTTAATGTTTGAACCGCGTGGTCACGATATGATGTCGGGTAGTATTTTGTACGAACCCAGCAATCCCGAAAATGATGTGGCAGTTTTATTTATTGAAACCAGCGGCTGTTTGCCAATGTGCGGGCATGGTACTATTGGTACTATAACCATAGCTATTGAAGAAGGCCTTATCAAACCCAAAGTATCCGGAATTATTAGAATGGAGGCTCCTGCGGGTTTGGTTATTATTAATTACAAGCAAGAGGGTAGCAAGGTTACATCAGTTAAGCTAACTAATGTACCGGCATATCTTGCCGCGCAAAACCTGACACTAGAATGCCCCGGTTTGGGTATGCTAACTTTTGATGTAGCCTACGGCGGTAATTATTACGCGATAATTGATCCTCAGCCTAATTTTAAAGGTTTGGAAAATTACAGCGCCGGTGAATTGATCGCATGGAGCAGGGTTTTTCGCGATCTTATTAATCAGCACTTTACTTTTGTTCATCCATTAGATCCTACCATAAATACCTGTACCCACATTTTATGGGCGGGTAAAACATTATCTGCTGATGCTACTGCCCGTAACGCGGTATTTTATGGTGATAAAGCAATCGACCGCTCGCCATGTGGTACCGGCACATCTGCAAGGATGGCGCAATGGTTTGCAAAAGGTAAATTAAAAAAAGGCGATGTGTTCATCCATGAAAGCATCATCGGCAGTAAATTTATTGGTACTGTTGAGGATGTGGTAAAAATAGGAGAGATAGACGCTATCATTCCGGGCATTGAAGGCTGGGCAAAAGTTTATGGTTACAACACCATAAAAATTGACGACGATGATCCTTATGCGCACGGTTTCCAGGTGATATAACACTAATTTGATTTGAAGTCTTAGGCTCATGGCTTAAGCATATAAAATATTACTATGTCTAAAGTATTGATTATTGGGGGCGGAATAATGGGGCTTAGCTCTGCTTATTATTTAACAAAAGCAGGCTATGAAGTCACCATTTTAGATAAAGGCGATTTGACTGACAATTGTTCCTATGGCAATGCGGGTATGATTGTGCCAAGCCACTTTGTTCCATTAGCGGCTCCTGGGATGATTAAGCAGGGCGTAAGGTGGATGTTTAACAATAAAAGCCCTTTTTATGTTAAGCCATCGCTTAATCCTGATCTGATTTCGTGGGGAATTAAATTCCTGAAGAATGCTAACAACAAACACGTAGAAGATTCGGCCAAACCATTGACGGAATTATCCCTGCTTAGTAAAAGCCTTTATAAAGATCTTGCTAAAGAACCGGGCTTTGATTTTGAGCTGACCGAGAACGGCATCCTGATGTTTTACAAAACAGAAAAAGCGGGTGAAGAAGAAGCGCATTTAGCGGAGGAAGGCAGGAAACTTGGCCTTGATATGGAAGTGCTTACTGTTGCCCAGTGTAAAGCACTTCAGCCAAATCTTGAACTGGATGTTTTGGGTGCTGTTCATTACCGTTGCGATGCCCACTTGTATCCACAAGCGCTGATGGCAGCTTTGTTGCGATATCTTACTGCAAAGGGAGTAAATATTGTACGAAACCATGAAGTAACAAAAATTGAAGCTTCAGGACCAACAATATTAGGTGTATTTACAGGATCTCAAAAATGGGAGGCTGATAATTATATTATTGCGGGTGGCTCATGGTCGCCGTCAATTGCTAAGCTGGTTAATATTAAAGCACCGTTAATGCCGGGCAAGGGTTATTCTTTTATGGTTAAGGAACCTGAAAAACGGATGCAAATACCGGCTTTATTAGCCGAAGCAAGAGTAGCCATAACACCAATGAATGGCAGTTTAAGATATGGTGGCACGATGGAGCTAGACAAGATCAACAAGCGGATAAATATGAACAGGGTAAGAGGGATCGTTGAATCTATTCCGCAATATTTCCCTAACCTCCATCCTGAAATTCCTGCAGAAAAAGATATATGGTTTGGTTTCAGGCCGTCATCGCCTGATGGTTTACCTTACATTGGCCGCAGCGATAAATACAATAATCTTGTTGTAGCAACGGGCCATGGTATGATGGGGTTGAGTTTAGGCCCTGCAACCGGTTTATTGGTTAGCGAGGTAATAAAGGGATCAAAAACTGTAATTGATATTAGCGCCTTTTCGCCGAATCGTTTTTAAAATCTCATTTTTACTTTTATAAAAAAGGATAGCTTTTTGCTATCCTTTTTTTATGCGTATCATTTTTACCGATGGCTTGTCATCGGCACTATAGCTTACATTAAGTTGATTACTTTATATTATTTTGATAATTTAGGCGAAAGCAAAATAATACTTGGTTGTGGATTGGTTTAAGTGTTAATAATACGGTAATGTCTCTTTTTTCGCATATAAAGCACTTGGCATGATGCTGAAAATTAACCTTTACTTCTCATATATTACCCCATATTGAGAATAATTTTAATATTTAGGTTAATTAATTGTAAATTCAACAATAATTAATTAAAGGATCATCTCATGAAAGTACTGCAATTTACCATCCCGGTAGCTCATGACAAGAGCGTAATAATTGATCAGGTAGAGTTACCTTATCATTATCCTTACTTACATCGCCATACTGAAGCGCAGATTACATGGGTACAGCGTGGTGAGGGAACTCTAATAGCAGGGAATAATATGCATGATTACACATCAGGAGAAATATACCTGCTTGGCGCTAACCTGCCTCACCTGTTTAAAAGCAGTCCTGAATATTTTGCTGCCGATAGTGGACGGTCAATCAAAGCTTTTACCATATTTTTTAATCCCGATGGAGTTCTGGCTGGGTTATTCGATCTCCCCGAAATGAAGGCCTTTAAAATATTCCTGCAACAGCATCAGCAAGGATTTAAGATCCCCGACGATAACTTCCATGAAGTTTCGCAGGTGATGAATGCCATTAAAAATACATCTGGCCCTGAGCAATTGATGCAATTCTTTAATTTACTTGACAGCCTGCTTAAGGTCAATACTAAAGTTGAGCCGCTTTCGTCATATGGCAGCATACCCGCAATTACCGAAAACGAGGGTATAAGGATAGGAAACATCTACAACTACATTATGCAAAACTATAGTGAGCCCATCACTCTTGAAGATGTAGCGATGGAAGCCTATATGACACCTGAGTCATTCTGCAGATACTTTAAAAAACATACCGGTCATACTTTTATCTCTTTTTTAAATGAGATAAGAATAAACGAAGCCTGTAAAAAACTCACAGCACATAAATTTGAGAGTATATCAACGGTTGCATACAAATGCGGTTTTAAAAGCATAACCAATTTTAATCGTGTTTTTAAATGTGTAATTGGCATATCACCGCGCGAATACCTCGATAACTACTTCAAAAACGTAAAGAGCCTTTCAAAAATAGCCAGCTAATTATCTTGATATAACTGTGTGCTTTTTAAATCCGCGGTATTAGGTAAAAAACAGTTAGTAACAGATAATTTAGGTGATTTTACGGTTACCAATCCTTTTATTTTTGCTATAGTATATAACGCTATAAGTTAAATCCAGGCAATATTCAGGTATTAAAAACCTTGTTGCAGGGCAACCCTATTCATCATGATTTATTGTAAAAAATACCGGTTCCGCATTTTGTCAAAATTATTTATCGCCTCAATTTTTTTCGTATACCTGCTTTCATCAGCACCTGTTGCAAAGGCTCAAACGGCCAATGTTCCGGCAAGTATGTATGAGCAAGCTACCGA
>JABDDX010000033.1:0-5056 GCA_013287375.1 Bacteroidota bacterium
GGGCGAGTGTTTGCGATCATTATTTGCAGGATATAGATCAGTTCCACGAGCAAATAATGTATTATGTTGACCTATCAACATGAATACAGCAATCCAAATTCGTTGATAAATTCTTTTACACTTCATGTATCATCAATATTTTATAAATCAATAAGTAATAAGGCATTATTTTTAAGTTTCATAAGTATATTTTCTTTCACCCACGTATTACTTCAACACCCAGTGCTTTTGCAGACCATTGTACGACAAAATAGATTTGTCTCCAAGCGGTCGGTAAAGCCAATCGTCTTTCAATTATGCTAAATTATAAATGAATAAAGTCCATTGCTGGACTTTATTTCACCCACTCATTATATAAACTAACCAAATCAGTTTTTAGTTGTAATCAGCATTTTGTACCCACAAACATCGCTTTTATCAATCGCTGTTTGTGGCAATGGTTATGGATAATATCTTAACGCTCTCAATTGTGGTTCTTCATTCTTTGACCGCAAAAGAAAAGATTGCTGCGATTTTTAACCAGACAACATTTGATGATAACTAATCAAAGCTGTTCCGAATATTCGACTTACACTTTTACCAATGCTATTGTTACCAACCAGGGTTTTGCGTCATTGCGGTGTTGTCATTCATTTCAGTTAATGGGATTGGCCAGAGGTTATCCCTATTTGTAATAAATATTCTTGTCTCTGCTGTTACTGGCTGCCCGTTTGCTGGGTTTATTGCCCCTTGTGCTGGCCCGTTCAATATCTGGGCACCAATCCCCCACCGCCGGATGTCAAATAGACGGGTACCTTCAAAAGCGAGTTCGACCATTCGCTCTCTCCTGTACAGCGTACGTATTGTTTCCTGCGAGTTATATTCCGTTTCATCATAATTAGGCATCCCCGCGCGATTTCTTATCATATTTAAATAACGTTTAACGTCAGGATTTGCCCAATCACCGGATTCCACCAGAGCCTCCACATAACTTAATAGTATTTCAGGGTAGCGGATAACCATAAAATTTAAAGTACCGCCCTGACTTCTGGACACATCGGTGGAATCCACATATTTCCTGCACCAAAAACCGGTAAATGTAGACTCTGCTTTTCCAATCGCATCTGTACCCGAAGTGTTAAACGGATTCAATAAGTTACCAACAAACGTTTGGCCCGGAAATAAAATGCTCGCCGCCATACGCGGATCACGATTGTTGTGATATAAGGGGTTTTTCCAATAGGCCGTCAGGCTATCCTGGCCTAGCTCCTGCAAGGTTTTGCCTTGCAGGGTCTCATAGGTATTTACCAACGCCGCGGTGGGACTAAGAACAGCCTGTGAGCCTGCCGATGCGGGAGCATATCTGAAGAACACTTGATTACACCCGGAAGGATTAATCAGGATTTCCTCGTTATTCAACAAGGCATTATATCCGAACAGCTCGGAATAGCTGTTGGCCTTAGGATTGGGTGAGATATATAAGCTATATACATTTAGCGCTATCAACTTTTGCGCATATGCAATTACCTGTGGGTAATTCTTCACAGTAAGATATAGCTCTACCTGCATGGCATAACAGGCGCCCCTGGTAATACGCTTAGCGTCGGAACTATTATATGTTGTTGGCAATACAGCGGCGGCGGTATCTAACTGTGTTGAGATAAAACTGACAACCTGAGCTTGTGTATTGCGCGGGGTATTTTCTGCAGCTTGAACCGTTAAACTTGTAGTAACAATAGGGATAGGCCCAAAACGTTGAAATAACTTCAGATGGGAGTATGCTCTTAATGCCCTGGCCTCTGCTGCATACCTTTCCCTGAGCGCAGTATCTACTATATAGATTTTTTTATAGTTTTCCAAAATACGGCAAGAATTTCTTATATCTGTATAATATTGAGCGTACAGTGCGTGAGCAATATCTATAGACGAAGTAGCTGTTCCGTTAACAAAATTCTGCCAGTCATTATAATTAGATCTGTATACCGCCTCATCGGTTATTCCAGACATCTCCATGCTGCCATTAGAATAAGTAACACTATAAGTGTTTAATACAGCACCGGGAATGGCAGAGGAGTAAATTTGATCCAGATAGCCGGATAACTGCCCCTGGGTTTGCCAAAATTGTGCATCGGTTGTAGCAGTTGGGTTATTACGCGTTAAAAAACTGTCCTTCTTACAACCGGCAAATACGGTTATTATCAGAACAAATAATATGCAGTATTTAATGATATTTTTCATCTGTGTGTCTTTTTTATGATTTGGAATCGACCCTAAAATTTAACGTTAAGCCCGCAGGTAAACGCTTTCATTATAGGAACTGTATATAAACTACCTTGGCTTTCCGGGTCTATAAGTTTCACCGAGGAAATAGTAAATGGGTTTTGTGCATTGAAATATATCCTGAGCGATTTTAATCTTATCTTATTACTCAATGCTTGCGGAAAAGTGTAGCCTACTTGCAGGTAACGAACCCTTTCCCAGGTACCGCTATGCTTGTAGAAATCCGAAAAAGCTAAATTGCCCCCATCTGTTAACCTTGGCAAGCTTGCATTGGTATTTTGAGGTGTCCACGTATCAGTTTGAGATTTTTGCGGAGTTGTTTCCTCCCCTCCGTTAAAAGGATTTGCCAATTGGCCGGTATAAAATATAGCAGCACCTGCCTGTCCAGTAATAAGGCCGTCAAAATCAAATCCTTTATAATTGAAACCTAAATTGCCAAAAAAGATATCGGTAGGTTGTGTGGTGCCCAGGGGTACCATATCTTTAGTAGTAATTGTACCGTCGTGATTAACATCCACATATTTTATATCGCCGGCCTGTTCACCGGGCATTTTTGCAACGGCAGGGTTATTTATATCTGCTTGCTGCAATAGCCCATCAGTACGGTAACCGTAATTTGCATACAGAGGGCCGCCTACATACAAAATGGTATTGCCGTTAATAATTGGAGCATTGCCCGATAACAACTTCATAATACGGCTTGTTTCCCTGCTGTATCCTAGTCCTACGTTGAAACTAAAATCTTTAGACAACTTTTTATGATATTTTAAGTTGGCTTCCAATCCGTCTACTCTTGCACTAAAGGCATTTATCAGCGGACCTGAATTTCCTCCATCAGTTCCGCTTCCGATGCCGCCTGTCAATAATGGAGGCACTCCAAATAGTACATCATTTGTTCTTTTATTGAACCAGTCTATGGTAGCTTCAAAACCCGATTTTAAACTAAGATCGGTGCCGATATTGACCATATTAGTTTTTTCCCAATGAATATCCGGATTGCCGATATTATTTTCTGTACCATTGCCGTTAATGGTGGTTTGATACTGATAAGGATTTACATTATTGTTGCCCAGGCTCCCATAGGATACTCGTATTTTCCACCCGGTGACTTCTTGGATATTAAAGAAAGGCTCCTTATCGATGTTCCATCCAAGGGCTATAGAAGGAAAATTACCCCATTGATAACCAGGACCGAAAATTGATGAACCATCCCGCCTTATCCCGACTTCCACTAAATAGCGTTCATCATAAGCATAAGTTGCTTTGGCAAATAAAGACCGCAAAGCTATATCCGTCAGCTGATTAGAAGACAACTCCTGTGTATAGCCCAATAATGCAGTAAACGAACTTTTTCCGGCACTTCGTTTAAAATCCAGATTGCCTCCCCATAAAAAATAGGTCTGCCCCCCCTGAAGACTGGAGTAATCTTGAAGGGTTACCGGTACGCCTTCGGACAAATAGTTGAAATAATTGTAATAAACATGGCCGTTTTCGCTTACTTGTTGCACACCCGAACCGACATTATAGCTTGCCTGCCCATTCAAAGTTAACCCTGGTGCTATCGTCCATTCGGGCCGCATATTGATCATGGCCAGGTTTGATGAAGTCTTTTGAGTTCCGCCTAATGCAAGTAAAGCTACCGGGTTCCAGCTTTCTCCGGTGTTGCCGTAAAAAGTGTAACCTGGCGGAATATAGCTTGGCAACTCACTTGCTGGTTTGGCAGGATAGGCTGCTGCAATATTTGGCGGAGCAATGTATAACCTGCTGTAAAAGTAGGAGGTGTTACGTCCACCATAATTAAAAAATGGTTCAGTTTGATCGGTCCTGGCGGAAAATAAATCAGTATATATTAATACGTTTTTTGTTAAGTCTACCGTACTGTTTACGCGAACGGTGGTACGGGAGTATTTTGATAACGGTATACCTTGAAGTTCTTGCAGCTGACCCAACTGGTCCGTGTTATTAATGTCAATTACAAACCTGGATGCTGTATTACCGCCTGATACCAAAAGCGAATGTTGCTGAATAGGTATTGAATTCCGCAATGTCAACGCAGCCCAGTTAGTATTAGGATAGAGTGTTGGATAACGGCCTGAAGCTGTCGAATCAATAGCCCCTTGGCTGTAAAGAGGGGCGCCGCCGGTATTTATATTCTTCTGATTGACCATTTGCATATAGGTAGGGGCATTTACGAAATCGGGGGTATATACCGCTTTCTGAATACCAAAATAACCATTGTAATTTACATTGATAACGCCTGCAACTCCGCGCTTGGTAGTGATCACGATCACACCATTTGCTCCACGTGCACCATACATCGACGCTGCAGCTGCATCTTTTAGCACGGTAATACTGGCAACCGAGTTTGGATCAAGGTTGTTCATATCGTATGGAACGCCATCTACCAATACCAACGGGCTCGTGCTGTTAACTGTCGCAACCCCACGTATTGTTATTGTTGCCTGGTCACTGCCTACTAACCCGCTGCTCTGATTAACCAGTATACCGGTGCCGCCCCCCTGTAAAGCCTGAGAAAGCTGTGTTACCGGCTTATCTATCAAATTTTCCATATTAATAGTCGTGACTGAACTCGCTATTTCTCTTACTTTTTGTTTTCCGATCCCGGTCACTACCACTTCATCAAGTTCCGATAGGGCAGGAAACAGAGAAAGGGTAAGGTCGGCTTTCGCCTTTCTGACAAGATATTCTTGGGGTTTATAACCAATCATTGTTATGCGCAAAGTGCTGTTAACTGGTACGTCGCTAAGTTTAAAGAAACCGTTAGCATCGGTGACTG
>JABDDX010000033.1:5066-27311 GCA_013287375.1 Bacteroidota bacterium
TAACACGGACCAGTTGGGTCAGCTGCAAGAACTTCAAGGTATACCGTTATCAAAATACTCCCGAAATAGTTACATTTTGGGAAGAGTCGGAAACGGATTGTTCTTTTTTTGAAACAACTACCGATTTATTGACAATAACATAAGTAAAAGGCTGCCCGGCAAATAGTTTTTTTAAAACATCGTCTAACTCGGCGTTTTTAACTTGGATACTTACCGTCTTGGCTTCATTTAGCATAGATGTTGAAAACAGAAAATCAAATCCTGTTTGATTACTGATCTCTTCAAAGACCTGATTTATAGATGACTTTTTTTCAAACAAGGTAACTTTTTGTGCATAAGCACCCGCGTTTGCCTCTAATATAAAGCTGACTAAAAGGAAGATTGTTAACTTCATAATCAACAGAATTTTGTGTGTACGGCCAACAGGCCAAACATGGGATTTGGGGTAAAAATTGTTGTACATTTGTACGTCATGATTTAGTGCGGGTCCTTTTTCATTAGGATTGACTCTGGTACTCCGCGGTAAATAATTGGTTTATTTATTGGATCAAATATGGCTTAGGCTATTCCGACTTCACCTGGAATAGCCTTTTTTATGCCTGGAGGGTAAGTAATGTTTTTTTATTCTATAACAGTAACCTCCTTTCCCGCTACTTTAAAATGAACCAGTTTGGTAGATTCCAACATCTGTAAAACCTGACTAATATTTTTAAACCGTGATATTTTACCATTTAGCCCATCGTTAGTAATGTTTCCCTTGTAAACTATATCAACATTGTACCACCTGGATAATTGGCGCATTATCTCCGGGATTTTTTCATTATTAAATCTGAAATAACCGTTCTTCCAGGCCGTTGCTTCTTCCACATTTGCATTTTCAATTACCTTGATGTTTTGGTCTGTTGAATCAATATTTAGCGTTGCTTGTTGGCCGGGTTTTAGAATCACATGATGGTTTTTAACAGAAATGTTTACACCTCCTTCTATTAAGGTGGTTTTAATCAAATGCTCATCTTGGTAAGCATTGATATTAAAATGCGTGCCTAAATCTTCCACAACCTGATCAGCAACAACTACCCGAAAAGGTAATGCGGCATTATGAACTACCTCAAAATAGGCCTCGCCCGATAGTTCTACTTTGCGTTCTTTTCCTGTAAACGCCGTTGGATAGCGCAAAGAAGAAGCGGCATTTAATAATACCTTGCTGCCATCGGGTAGAATCACCAGGTACTGGCCACCTTTAGGTGTAGTCATAGTGTTATAGAGAGTCTGTGTTGGAGCCGACTCAACGTTTGCAGCAACAGCCGTATAAACTATTTGTCCTATTGCAGTCTTGCGAATTATGGTATTGCCTTGATTTACAAGTTTTCCGTTTTGAGCATTGTTTAATGAAATTTGCCTGCCATTTGATAACGTTAAAATAGCCTTATTGCCTCCGGGGGGAATATCATTCATTTTATTTTGAGCTATTTGCGGTTGTTTTTTTTGCCTGTAATGCAAATAATAACCGCCGGTGGAAAGAAAAAGGAGAATTGAGGCTGCTGCGATAACACGCGGCCAGATCGAAATCTGTTTTTTTTGTGAAATTATTTTCAGTTGACCCCAGACCTTATCGAGGTCTTCTTTACGATCAGCCAGTGTGAGATCGTGATTATCGAATTCTTCATAAATTAAATACCAGCTTTCAATAAAAGCGATCTCATCGGGTGTACATTCCCCTGCTTTAAATTTATCAAATAGCTGATAAAATTCTTCTCTTTGCATGATTCTACTTTAGGCTGTAAATAACTGGTTATATGGTAAGACAAGAATAGAAGAGCTAACATGCAGATGAAATGGAAATATTTTTCAAGAAAAATTAAATGGGTAGCTTAATATTTAATAAGAAAAATTAAAAAGCCGAGGAGCCCCAGTTTAGTTCTCAAAATTTTAAGCGCATTGGATATTTGCCGGTCTACGGTCTTTTCGGAAATATCCAATTGTGCTGCAATTTCCTTGTGGTTTAAATGAGATTTTCTGCTTAATTCAAATACTTTACGCATTTTGGCTGGTAGCGCAAGAATTTCGTTTTCTATTAATTCAGAAAACTGCCTTTCACGTATCAGGTGATCTGTTAAAACAGTTCCCGTTCTGGAGAATGCTTCCATCGAAACAATATATTTCCCCTTAACTTGCTGATGAGCGAATAAATTCAGAATATCATTTTTTAATGAGGTATATAAATATCCCGATAAAGTGGAGTGGAGGTTTATTATTGCCCGTTTTGTCCAAAGATTAGAAAAAAGATCTTGTACAAGATCTTTCGCTTCTTCTCTGTTGCCTGTCTTCTTATAAGCATGGTTATGCAATATGAACTTATATCTATTATAGATTTCCGCGAACGCGTCACAGTCATCTGCCTTTAATAAGTCAAACAATTCAATATCCGTAAGGCTATCTATCGGTGTCAAGATTTATATTTTGATACTATAAATTGGTTTCTTTAACGATTACTTAATATTCAAAAAATAGTTAATTATATAAATAATAAGTCCATAAAAATAAAGAAATACATTAAAGGTAAAAAATAAGTTCGGATTCGAGATAGGATTTTAAAAGGCTTTAGTTCAAGCACGGATCAGCGCATACCACTCATCATAAGGGTTAATTATCCAGGTAGTCCCCGCGTGTTTACCGCAGTATACTATCATATCTTTTGAAAACGTTCTCTCCACTCCTGGAGAGGAACGCTTCTCATAATTAACTTCTATAAGTTAACTATTAACTGATATAAAGAACGAGGAAGTATTTTATTACAATAATGATCTTTTGCTATGCAATCATTACAGCTTTAACAATACATACTGCAATACATTTAAAGCGTTAACATCAGATATCTATTTATCTTTTTTCTTAATCTGAACTTAAATAATCCTTCAATTTTATCCCTATTATCCGATTGCAAGTCATATGTATAATCATGTATAAAGTCGCGCTCATTACTAAACCAGTAATTGCATATTCAAAAAAGTCTTTCCATGTGACCATGTTATAATTTCTATTTAGCGGACTGTTCCGGCATCAAAACCAGTTTGATATAATTATCTCCGCTCAGGTATTTTTTTGCCATTGTTTTAACATCGCCGGGTTTTACAGCATCTACTAAGCTGTTATATTGGTTAACCTGGTTCAGATCCTGATCATTTTGCAATTGTCCGTTAATATAGCCTAACCAGAAACCATTGGTTTTCAGTTGCGGTTCAAAACTGGTTTTATCTTCTGCACGCCATTTATCTACGTTTTCCTGTAGTGGCCCATCCTTTTCAAGCTTGCCAATCTCATCTAATGTGAAAGCAATTAACTTTTCTACATTTTGCGGCGCGCAGCCAAAGTGAACCAGGAAGCTGTAACGCTGTTGCGGCAGCTTTATAGTACTTGCCTGCACTCCCGGGCTGTATACACCACTTTCATCCTCACGTAACCGCTGCAACAGTCGTATCTCCAGGGCTTCCTTCATCGCATCCATCCTCACGTCATTCTCCGGGCTATAGTCATACTTACCTGTATACACCAGGTAAACAGTAGCTTTGGGCTCGCTGCCCTTATAAACTGTTTTCTCAATCCTGCCTGACGGCGCGTGAATATTCAGGTCTTTTGCCTGCTCATGCTGACCGGTTACCGGTAATGAACCCAGGTATTTTTCCAGCAGTGGCTTAATAGCATTGGTATCAATGCTTCCCACAAAGGTGAACGTGAAATTGCTTGCATCGGCAAAGCGCTCCTTATAAATCTGGTAAGCCCTGTCCAGGTTAATCTGTTCCATTTTTTCGAGAGTTGGACCTGTTCTGCGGATGTTGTGGCTTCCCATAACAGCGCTTACTGTATCGCTGAACACACTGTTAGGGTCACTGCCACGGTTAGCCAGGCCTGCTTTTGAGCGGGCTATAATTCCCTCAAAGATTGTTGTATCCTTCCGTGGTTCAGTGAAGTAAGCATAGATCATTTGCATCGCTGTTTCCAGGTCTTTTGGCGTTGCCCCGCCACTAATGCCCTGGAACCTTTCATTGATATAGGGTTTAACGCTTAGCTCTTTGCCTTCCAGGTATTTACTTAATTCGTCAGTATTATAATTGCCCACTCCGCCTGCTGTAACAACTCCTGCAGCGTTTGCAGCTGATTGGTAATCGGCATCGCTGTATAATGAGGTTCCGCCTGATGCAAAAGCGTTGAAAATGATCTGGTCGTTTTTAAAGTCCGTAGGTTTCAACAATACTTTCACGCCGTTACTTAAGGTAATGGTGGTGATGTTAAATTCCTTATTTTGCTCTTCGCTTTTTATTTTACCGGGAATTGGCATCGCGCTTAACAATGTTTTACTACTTACGTCATCTTTGTATGGCGTAAGCGCTTCCGCTTCAACGGCTTTTAGCCAGCTGTTTACTACGGCTTCATCCGGCAGGCTGCTTTTATCTTTTTCAGGGGCCAGGATCAGTATATCACGATTGGTAGCAGTAATATAACTTGTTGTAAGGCTATTGACATCTGTTAAGGTGATGCCAGGCAGATCGTCTTTGGTTAACTGATATTCTTTTTCAATTCCGGGTGCGGCTTCACCGGTCAGGAAATAAGCCTGGTATTCTTTTACATAAAGCCCGGAATTGGTTTTGTCCTTTTCTTTAAGCTCGCTTTCTACTCCGTTCAGCTCTGCTGTTTTAGCCCTTTCCAGTTCTGTTGCCGTAAAACCGAATCGTTTCAGTCTTTCTGTTTCCCGCCATATGGCTTTCAATCCTTTCTCCAGTTCTCCGGGTTTGGCCTGTACGCTGGCATCATAGGCATCCAGGCCACCCATAAAACCGGATATGCCTGCTCCTCCTGTTACAAACGGAGGATCAGCTTTTCTTAATAATTCTGCATAGCGTTCGCTTAGCATCCGGTCAAAAAGACCTTGTACCAATGCACTTCGGTAATCTTCTGCTGTCCGTTGTTCCGGTGCCTTATGCTTGATCAGTATTTCGGCTTCCGTGGTAGTCATCTCTTTATCCGTTACCGCTATAAACTGGTTTTTGCCCGTCAGCGGCACGGTGTATTTGGTGCGTACTCTTTCGTGTACCGGGTTCTTCAGGTTTGAAAACTGCTGTTTGATAGCTGCTTCGATCTGATCAACATTAATATCGCCCACAATAATTAACGCCTGCAGGTCCGGGCGGTACCAGTCATTATAAAAGCGGGCGATCACCGGGCGTTTAAAGTTATCCAGTACCGTATCCAAACCGATCGGGACACGGACCGCGTAGCGTGAATCATTCAGAATTACAGGCCAGTATTGACGCTGCATTCTTTCGCCCGCGCCTTTGCCCAAACGTTTTTCTTCCAGCACCACGCCGCGTTCTTTATCAATTTCTCCCGGGTCGAGCAGTGCCTCATGTGCCCAGTCACGCATGATCTCCAGACCTCCTTTTAACAGCTCCGGTTTGTCTGATGGGATCGGCAGCTCATACACCGTTTCATCAAAGGCCGTATAGGCATTGATATCCGCGCCGAAACGTACGCCTGCTTTTTGCAAATAATCCACCAGCTCGTTATGCGGGAAGTGCTGGGTGCCGTTAAAGCTCATATGTTCCATAAAATGCGCCAGTCCCCGCTGATCTTCATCTTCCAGCACCGAACCCACCTTATTCACCAGGTACATCATCACCCGGTTCTTCGGCTCCTCGTTGTGACGGATGTAATACTTGAAGCCATTCGCAAGCTTGCCCGTGCGGACTGCCGGGTCAAGGGCCAGGTTTTGCGCCGGGGATACACCGATAGTGCCCACAACAAGACCTGAAATAAAAAGAAGTTTGATTTTCATAGGTATTGTTAATTGAACAGGGTAGCTAATTTTTTATTCAGTTCATCACCACGCAGATTTTTAGCAATGATTTTCCCACTTGGATCGATCAGGAAATTTTGGGGAATAGCCCTGATGCCATATTGCTTGGCAACCTCATTATCCCAAAACTTAAGATCTGATACCTGGGTCCACTCCAACCCGTCGGCTTTAATTGCGGCCAGCCAGTCCTCTTTCTTACCAGGGCGGTCCAGCGAAACACTTAGTACGGTGAAGTTCTTATTTTTATATTGATCATATGCTTTTACAACATTCGGATTTTCACCTCTGCAGGGGCCGCACCACGACGCCCAAAAATCAAGCAAAACATATTTACCACGGAAACTGCTGAGTGAAACCGGCTGGTCATTCACATCATTTTGCGTAAACAACGGTGCTGTGGCGCCAATTGCAACAGCACGTGCTGCTGCAATTAATTTTGTAAATTCTAAACCGGTCGGGCTAGTACGTATAGCTACAGATAGCCCATTAAACAGCGGCTCTATGGTTACAACGTCCATATCCGGTTCTCCTAGTTCTATTAGTGTTAAGAGACTCCGATAAGCATCAGGATTTTGTTTGATGTATTGATATTGGAGCAAACGCTTTTCTTCCTTGGCTTTATCATATCTGGCCTGTAGTCCATCCATAAATGCCTGATCATTTCTCTGGCTTTCAGAAGCTGCCTGGTATTGGGAATTTAACATAGCCATCGCTTTTTCGGGAGCAGCAATAAGCGCGTTATAGCTTTTATTTTCATCATTGATTTTAGACCCCGAGATCAAGGCGTTTTTAACAGAATCTTGTCCTGTTATATTGATATTACCTTTTTCAAGGTATAACAACACCACATCAGCATCCTGACCTAGTCTGCTTAAACCTATGCCTTTATGATCCAGTATTAGTTGTGCCTTTATGGGTTCAGCTACAGTTCCTTTAAACTGGAATGCGCCGTTGTCAACCATTGCGGAATCGGTAAACACTTTGGCGCCTGCCCTATAAATTAAATAAGCCTTGGCCGGTGCAATGTCACTGCCCACTTTAGCTTTTATTATAAAATTGCTGTCTTGCGCCAAAACTGCTGCCGGAACAGCAAATAAGGCGAGTAAAATCATTTTTTTCATTTTTTAATTGGTTATCGTTATTTAGTACTGTTAGTTTTCGATCTGATCAGGTCAAGTATGCCTTCATTTTCAATAATCATCATACCATGCCGGTCATTGGTAATGCCGTCTCTAAGCTGGTAAGTATAGCGGGGAACTGAGCCATCCATCTCAGTGGGTAAATAAGCGAACCTAAAATTGCTATATTGCTTACGCAATGTTTCCCCGACTTCAATAATGTGTGTGGAGATCACAAAAAGGCAGTTCCTATTCTCAGAAAAAGCCCCTGTTATAGCAAGGGTTGCATCATAAGCATCTTTAACATTGGTGCCCTTAAACAGCTCATCAAATATGACTACCAGGTTCTTATCCGCCGCTACCTCTTGAGCCACTGTCTTTACCCTCAACACTTCAGCATAAAAATGACTATAGCCCATGCTCAAGTCATCCGGAACGTTAATAGACGAATACAAACCATCTTTAACCGAAAATTCCATATGGCTTGCCGCCACCGGAAAACCCATATGAGCAAGGTAGATAGCGATGCCAAAGGATTTCATCAGCGTTGATTTACCGGCCATGTTAGCCCCGGTAAGGAATAATACATTGTTATCCTGGTGCATAATCAGGGTGTTGTCAATAGCATTTTCAACCAGTGGGTGGTATAGTCCTGTAGCCGTTATCGTATTCCTGCTATCAGGTAAGGCAAATGCATAACAGAACCCTTTTCGTTTACCAACAGCGGATACGGCAATATATATATCCAGCAGAGAGAGCATCCGGGTTAACTCCTGGAGCTGTTCCCGCAAGCCTGTAAGTAGTAAATAGTTATATTTTATAAGTTTTACGAGAGGCAGGCGCTTAACATCGGCTTCATCCTGCAGCCATTTAAGCCCGGGGTTAGCGAATATGTTCTTTATGCTATCCAATTGCTCTTTATAAGGGCTTTGCTCATCAGGCAACTGGTTTACGAAAGCATAAAGCTTATTTAAAAGCGCGATAATTTTGCATATTGTTGTGTTCAACTGCACGTATTCCCTGTCCTGTACTGCTATTTGCAAAACTTTTTTGGACACAACATTTACAACCGTCGCAGCGAAACTACTTCCCTGCCCTGAACTTAGGTAATCTTCCATTATCCCAAATTCGTCAGCGGTAAAAGGGAAGGTAATGGATTGCCTGGCAAAATAGTTAAAAATACTGCTTCGGCTATTGATCTCAGCCGCGTTGGAAAGTGGCCGCTGAAACATGGAATCCAGTAGTTTTCTGCCGCCAGACGTTACAACCGTGTCAAACAGGCGTGCGATGGAGTTGTTCCGTTGTCGTCCCGGAATGTTCAAATCGTCCAAGGTTTGTTTATCTGCAAAGAAGCTCATGATATGGTTTTATTTTTTCTGCTGCGGATGATTTCAAGGATGCCTTCATTATTGATAATGATCATCCCGTGCCGGTCAGTGGTAATGCCAGATTCCAGCTTATAGGTATATACAGGTGTATTGACATCCATACGGGTAGGCAGATAAACGAAATTGATATTAGCGCATCCTTCTCTTAATACCTCTCCGGCTTCGATGATATGTGTAGACACTACAAACATGCAGTTCCTTTTTTCGGCAAACGCTTCAGTAATCGCTATGGTACCTTCATAAGCGTCTTTTACATTGGTACCCCTAAACAACTCATCAAAAATGATGAACAGGTTTTTGTTCGCTCCTAACTCCTTGGCTACTTTTTTCACTCTAAGCACTTCAGCATAAAAATGACTGTTACCAGAACTCAGATCATCGGGCAGGTTGATAGTAGTATAGATACCATCACGTACCGAAAATTCCATTTTATCGGCAGCGACGGGGAAGCCCAGGTGGGCTAGGTACAAGGCAATACCCAACGATTTCATAAAAGTGGATTTACCTGCCATGTTGGCTCCGGTTAAGAAAACAATGTTACTTTGCGGGGTGATACAGATCGTATTACCTATGGCATGTTTAACCAGCGGGTGGTAAACGCCAGTAAAGTCTATGGTATGCTCATCTTTATGTAATGCCTTAGGAAATATATAATTATACATTAGGGCTACTGCTGCAACGGAAACATATACGTCAAGCTGATAGATGAAGGCCAGTATTTCCTTTATTTTTGAAAGGATGGTAAACCTCAGTAGCTTATCCAGGTCTGCTATTTTAGCGTAGGATAATTTATTGAGATTCTTTTCTGCAATTAGAGCGGTTATATCTCTATTGGCTAACAGGCTCTTAATCTCCTCCAGTTCGGTTTGAAAGGGGGTTGTGCTGGCAGATGATATTATTTTTTCAATGAAATCGCTAAGATCCTGAAGAATAGTTATGATTGCAATAATGCCATTGTAAATTAACTTATAACCATTGTCAGCATCTATTAGCTGGCTGAACTTTCTGCTCAAATTGTTATCCTCATGGGATAACATGGTGCGTTTATCTGTCATCCCCAGGTATACCTCTGCGCTGTCAATCGAAGCCGACTTAAATGGAAATGCCAGTTTCTCCCTGCTGAAATATTGTATGGTCTGGCTGCGGTTATTAATAGCCTCGGCGTCTGACAGCGGGTACAGGAATAGATGCTCCAGTATATCAGCACCACCGCGCGTATTAGTACGATTATAGATATTAAAAACAGATTCTCTGCCCGGTTTGCCTAACAGGTTCAGGTCCTCTAGTGTCTGTGTATCAGTTTTAAAGCTCATTATGGATATTAATGAAAGATTGATTAAGGGTTCCCCAAGAGAGGAACCCTTTAACTTTTGAAGTATTAATTATTTCGTCTTTTGAAGAGTATAATAATTCCCATTAACACCATAACGGCTGGAAAGATAAACTTGAAGCCAATACTCATTGCTGAAATCTGTCCTTTTGTAGCGGTGATATTCAAATCTTTAGGCGCAGACCGGTCATCTACAACCGGAAACTCACCATAAGCAAGCCATCTGAATAAAATATCTGCACTCAATTGCCTTTCTTCCTTCACCACGCGTTCCGCGTTGGCAAATTGAACGTTACTGATATAATCCGCATCACCGGAAACGATAATCCGCTGTTCTTTACCCTTTACTTTTCGTTTTAAGGTTACCGAAACCGGGAATATGCCTTTTTCATCTCCCGCAGCAGCGTTAAATAGTAAAACAGGTGCATTCGAATTGATTGGGGCCGCACTATTCCAGCCACCATCCGGGCTTTGCAACAAAGGCTGAATGACAAAAGCTCCAGACTGGCTATAGGCCAAAGCCGAAGCTCCCTTTAATATGACTGCTCTTTTGGCCTGTTGAAACATTGCCACATTCGGATCGATACTGGTAGCTGAGGCAGCGTATACTGCGGCGATCTGATCCTGACCCAGATTTTTATCCGGATGAACCAATATACCAGGTTTCACCTGAACACCTAATGCCAACAGAACAGGATTGATGACTGATTGCCTTCCAGGATTGGTAGTGACCAGTAAGTTTCCTCCCCGGTCGATGTATTGGTTTAATTTTGCCAACGTTGCAGCGCTAAAAGAAACGGTAGGATCGGCAATGACCAGTATATCAACTTTACCTGGTAGGTCCTGTTTGTCAAGATTGATGGTATCTACCTCAAAACCCTGGTTAACCATAGCCCTTCTTCTGCCTTTATCAGCAAGGATATAGAGGTATCCCCGATCGTCCTTATCGGTAATGCCAGTTTCGTTATTTCCTGTTAAAAATAAGATTTTAGGATCTTCAACAGCTAATCGCTTCAATGCGGCCATCCATTCCATCTCCATGGGGTATGCACCATATTCATCGTTAAAATAGAAGCGTATGAATGTACTCTTTCCTTTATATTCCAGTTTCCTTACCTGTAGATATCCCTCGGATTTAAGATCCACCAATTTGTCAATCTGTTCCGGTCGCATAAAATCGTGAATATCATAGCCACTTGATAAAGCAACTTTCTCTGCAAGCTGGTTAACATCGCTAATCCCTTTAAAATTGGGGTTCCATTTTGTAACAGATAGATTAGAGTCAACCAGGTTGTGGTAGTAGTATATATATTCATTTTCAATGCCTGGTATAAACCGCTTGTACATGCTTTGTGATTCCAGATCACCATTTCGGAATACAGGCATGAGGAGTCCTGGATTCGGGGCGAGCAAATTAACATAAGTTGTTATTTTTAGTTCCCCATCTATTTTCTTTGCGATTTTCTGGCTGGATGCTGTTATGGTTTCTTGTTTGCCTGCAGTTAAATCCAGGTATCCAATAAAAACAGGTCTGGATGTTACATAACCGGCTATTAACACCATCATCAATAAAACGGCATAACGGCCTGCTTTTACCTTCCATGATTTAAGTTCACGTTGATTTTGCAGGTAAAGTATACAGAGCGACAAAAACAGAAAAATGATGATTAGATAGTAAGCCAGGTCTTTGGTGGAGATCAATCCCGAAATCATCGTTTCTGTTCTGCCCGATATGGAAAGTACCGAGGTCAGATCACGCACTACATCTATAGACTGCCCTACTGAACCAATAAAACGCAATAAGGAAAATACCGCAAGTGTGGCTATTGCCGCAACAATCTGGTAATTGGTTAAGCAAGACATAAATAGCCCGATTGCCGCATAAGTGCAAATCAACAGGAATAAGCCGAACAAACCTGAAATTAGCAGCCCAATGTCTGCATGTTCAATTGAAAAAACACCGACAAGGGCAAATAAGCCAAGAATGGCGATAAATGCCATACATAGCATCACGAGGGCCAGGTATTTGCCCAGAATAATTTCTCGCAGCTTAACCGGCGAGGATAATAGTAATTTGATAGAACCGCTGCTGGTTTCCCTGCTCATTATGCCCATGGTTAAAATAGGCAAATACAGGTATAAGGTTTGTTGAATATCTACAAAAAAACCACCAGGAAGCCCATATATATCCCTGGTAAGCTGGCTGCCGCCACTTCCGTTAAGTGCAAGGGCGGTTTGATAGTCCCGTAATGTATTCAGCACATTCATGCCGCATAACACGCAAAATATAGGGAGCACGATCCAGACGACAGGCGAATAAATCAAAATGCTAAGCTCAAGTTTTGCGATTTTTAATATCTTTTTCATGTAGAAGATTTATCTTTTTTGATTTGTTGATAATTGGGCAAATACTTCATCGAGTGAGCTTTTTTCCAGGGTGATCTCCTTTAGTTCCCAGCCACGCTGCACGCTCATGGTGACGATTTGTTTTGAAATTGCTGATGATGCTTTAAAGCGAAGCCTGATGCTCCTGTCATTCAGCAACTCCACTCCGGTTACCCCCGGAATAGCGGCAAGCTCTTCTTCCGGCGGTGGGTTATCCATAGCCACCAACAGGGTTTCAGGCATAATATAATTGTTGAAGGCATCCATAGTATCAGAAAATACCATATGCCCGCTTTCGATCATTTTTATATCCTTACAAATAGCCTGTACTTCGGAAAGGATGTGCGATGAAAAGATGACGGCTCTTTCTTCGGCTATTTCCTTGATGAGTTTACGTACCTCCAGCACCTGATTAGGGTCGAGGCCATTCGTCGGTTCATCCAATACCACTAATTTGGGCTGATGAATAATAGCCTGGGCAATGCCTACGCGTTGCTTATAACCGCCGGAAAGATTACGCAACACCCGTGTGGCAAAATGCGCCACGCCACATTTCTCCATCACCTCCTTAACTGCCTGCTTAACTTTGCTTTTTTCCACGTTGCGGATGAAAGCACAATAGGTTAAATATTCCTCTACGGTTAATTCCAGGTGAAGTGGTGCGTTTTGTGGTAGGAAACCCAGCAGCTTTTTTGCCTCTTCGGGCTGCTGCCGGATGTCGATACCATCGATGTACACGTTACCTTCGGTTTGGTTGAGTACACCGCATAGGATGTTCATGGTAGTGGATTTGCCGGCTCCATTGGAGCCGAGCAAACCAACAATACCTGTTTGGTATATTTCAATATTAATGTCCCGGATAGCCCAGGTACTCGTATACTTATGAGACAAATGCTCAATTCTTACAATTGGATGCATAAAACAGAATGGTTGTAATGTTAGCTTTAATTAATAACCGGGATTTTGCTTCAGATTGGGATCGTTGACCAACTCGTAATTAGCGATCGGGTATAATTGATGGCTTGTAATCCATGTTCCCCCTTTAATAGGAGTAGCTACGCTCATTACCGCATCAACAGTACCTGTGCGTTTAAGATCAAGCCAACGGTGTCCCCATTCACTAAATAATTCCACACGTCGTTCATTTTGAATGGCAGTCAACAAAGTTGATTGACTCGATGCGGTCGTATTGGGCAGGCCAGCCCTTGTTCTTATCATATTTAAATCAGCCGAAGCATCGGGGAAGTCCCCCAATTCTGCTTCCGCTTCTGCCCTGATTAAAAACTGTTCTCCTAAACGCAGCACCATCTCATATTCAGTAACCGGTGCCCCATATGCGTTAACTTTGTATTTATATGCATAGTATTCAGTAACCGGCACAGCTCCGGTGCTATCAATTACATTGCCTACCCAGTTACTCAAGCGTTGATCATTAGACTCAAAGCTATTGATAAGGCTGTTGCTTAGTGATATTGGATTATTGGGGCCTACACCTGTAGAAGGAAGGATAAAAGCTACCGCATCGATCGTATTGGTTCCATAGGCAACCGGCTGTAATTGCCATATCGCCTCTGAGCTATTCGCGAGAAATACGCCATTCAGGGAACTAAGGCTGTAAGTGCCGTTATTGGAAATGACAAGGCTGGCTTCAGTTTGTGCATCTTTCCAATCCTTGGTATATAAATAAACCCTTGCCAACAGGGCCGCTGCGGCCCACTTTGTTGGCCTTGTTCTTTCAGATGTTGGATTAAGAATGGTACCGTCCAGATACTGATCGCTTAATAATGTTTGCGCATCTTTAAGATCGGCAACGATTTGCTGATAAACCTGTGCCACCGGTGTACGTGAAAGACGTGCGTTGACCGTAGCAGAGGTAGTTGTTGTCAATGGGACATCTCCGTATAAATTCACCAGGTAGAAATAGCAAAAAGCCCGCATAAATTTTGCTTCGCCCAGCAGTTGCTGATCAACAGCGGGGGTAAGACTGCTATTATTGGTTAATCCAGCAATGGCGGCGTTCGAAACATAAATGATCTGGTAAGCATTACTCCAGAAATCCGAGGTAACGTTGGCATTATTATTATCAGATACATTATGGTAATAATCGATGTAGGACTTATTAGAGGTCCCGTTAGACAAAGAGAATTCATCTGCTGATAATCCGAGAAATTCAGACATCGAGATTAATTGCGGGCTTCCGGCACCACCGTTCGATAAATTGGTATAAATACCGGTTAATACAGCTGCAGCATCACCATCAGTAGTATAAACATTTGCAGCATTGGTACTGGTTATGGGAGGTGGAATCTGTATGAATTTTTTACAGCCCGGGATGATCAGCATTATGAATAAAGGGCCAACAATGAACAGTGCCTTGTAACTCTTCATTTTGCCAAGTCTTTTATATAATTGATTCAAGTGTTCCATTTCTTTTAATTAATAGGTGCATGAATTTTTTATTGAATTATAAGCCTACGTCAATTCCGGCGGTCAATACTCTCAACGGGGGTAAAGATGTGCCACCGGGAGATTCCGGATCTACGCCTTTATAAGGTGTAAAGGTTAACAGGTTTTGCCCCTGTATAAATAACCTTAGACTCTGCAAGCGCATGGCTTTTACCCAGGCACTTTGTACTTGCCAGGAAAAGGAGAGATTTTTCAGCCTGACGTAAGACGCATTCGTATAATTGGCGTCGCTGGAATACATATCAGATAACGCTGTACCCACATTATAATAAACGGAACTGTATCGTTGAATATTAGTAACATCACCTGGCTTTTGCCACCTGGCAAGCACCGAAGTAAATTGGTTTCCGACATTACCCGGGATACCCAATGAGTATAAGCCGCTCATGCCGGTTTGTTTTACAAACTGGAACAGAAAATCAAGTCTGAAGCTTTTATAAGTGATCGTATTTTGAAATCCCCCGTAAAATTTTGGTGATATATTAACCACCGTATTCCTGTCTACATTATAATCCGGGTTAAATTTATCGGTTGTAGAAGCAAATGTATACTCGCCTGTAGCCGGATCAACACCTGTATAATGAAAAACTTTTTGAATACTCAGCGGTTGGCCGATCTCCAGGGTATTTGCATAAGTGGAGGTAGCCAGGTTGGGAAATGCGATTAATTTGTTCTGGGGTACGGTTAAATTTATATTGCTTGTCCAGCTAAAGTCCTTCTGCTTAATGTTCGTTGTATTCAGGCTAAACTCCCAGCTGGTATTTTGAACGGTCGCCGGAAAATTAGTCTGTATATTACTGAATCCGGTTACGGTTGGTAGATTATAGCCCAGTAATTCATTAGAAGAACGGTTGTTACTATAACTACTTGTCAATAAGATCCGGTCACTGAAAAATCCGAGTTCCATCGCGATTTCAAACTTCTTGGTCAGTTCCCATTCCAAATTCGGGTTTGCCAGGTTCGCCGGAGCCAACCCAACCTTTCCCTGGTAGGGCACCGATGCATAAACAGTGTTATACAAACTAAGATACTGATAGTCGCCAATCTGATCATTACCGGTAGTTCCATAACTTGCCCTCAGCTTACCATAACTTAAGAAAGGCAGATCTCTTTTTATAGTTTCTTCTCTTGTAAAAATCCAGCCGATTCCTGCAGCCCCAAAATCATGAAATTCGTTATTAGCGCCAAAGCGACTGCTACCGTCACGCCTTGCCGTTAAATCAACCAGATATTCATCGTCCCAGTTATAGTTTAACCGCCCGAATAACGCGCTGTATTTATAAATAGATTGTATATAATTGCTCGAATACAAATTTGCGGCATAATTGATATCGCCCAGATTTGCTTCATTGTTGTAACCAGTGCTTTGAATAGCGATCTCCTTACCGTCATTTTGTTCAAAAGTTCCACCTAAAAGTGCTTCCAGTTTTCCTTTTCCTATTTCTTTTTTATAGTCCAGTTGCGGTTCCGCGATCCATGAATTGATATTATTGGTAGCAAGAATAGCAAAGTTTGAACTGTAAATCCTGACTTCCGGTGCCTGACTGGTTAGCGGATATAAATTCTGCTGTTCAGTCTGCATATTGGTATAGCCAAAACTGCTGCGAATAGTTAAACCGGGAATAATTTGATAACTCATCACGGAGTTTGCAACCAGGTTATTGGTTTTGTTTTGAAATGTTTGCAGCTCTGCAGCAAGCGGGTTTGAAAACAGTGTAGAAGTACCAGTACTGCTGGGGGCCCAATTGATGCTGCCATCTGGATTACGTAATGCAGGCGCGTCTGGTGGCAGTGTATATGCCGCGTAAGTAAGATCTGTCTGCGGCAACATATTATTATCAAGACTATAACTGCCTGTTAATGATATGGTGAATTTTTTATTGGGCGAGGTATTATTAATATTAAAGTGCATGGATGCTTTTTGATCGGCAAAATCGCCCGGGAACACCGTCGTTTGCCTGTTATATCCTGCACCGATTAAGAATTGGGTAAGTTCATTACCGCCGGAAACAGATCCTTGTGCATTGGTATAGTGAGCGGTATTGCCCAATAGCACTTTTTGCCAGTCGGTATAACTATTTGTATTCCATTGCAGCAAATCATAATCACCATTAGCGAGGCTGGCAGTTAATCCGTCATTCTTTAAAGCCTCATTTCGCATTTGCAGGTACTGTTGAGTGTTTAATAAATCAGCTTCCCTCGTTATCTCTCCATAGCCATTTTGCACATTTACGTCGACCTTTGTTTGTCCGGCTTTCCCTTTCTTGGTAGTAATCAGAATGACGCCATTAGCCCCTCTTGAGCCATAAATAGCCGTTGCTCCGGCATCTTTTAGTACAGATATACTTTCGATATCAGAAGGATTGATAAAGCTCATAGGGTTGCCATTTCCGCCGATGTTAGTATAACCGATTTGGGGAGTATTAGAGGACATGCCCAAAATCCCCCCGATACCTGTTGGTATTAGCTGGCTTGTATAAGGCACACCGTCAATAACATATAATGGGTCGTTGCCGCTTTGAATACTGTTTTGCCCTCTTATCGATACGGTTACCCCTGAGCCTGGAATCCCATTGTCCTGCGCGATGAACAAGCCCGGTACCCTACCCTCAAGCGCTAATAAAGGGTTGGTCACCGGCTGTTGTTCGATGTCTTTGGCGGAAATAGTAGTAACATCACCAGTGTTTAAGCGTTGTGAGGTTTCGCCATAAGCAATTACTTGTACCTCGTCTAATTTGGAGTTGCTGATCACCATGTGAATATCCAGCACAAGTGGGTCGCTCGCGTTGATTTCCTTCGTCAGGTATCCAATTGAGGAAATCACAAGAACAGCTTTTTCATTAACTCCAGTCAAAAAGAAAATTCCATCCTTATCAGTGATCGCGCTATGGCTTTCATCTTTAGTTTTCACTGTTACGCCGGGCATAGGATTACCCTTTTCATCGTATACTCGTCCGCGAATACCGGTTTCGGGTTTTAATACAGCTTCAATTTTGCCAGGTATTATCGGTTCTTTTTGTTGCAATAAAACTTCCTTGTCTACAATCTTGTAGGTTAAAGGGATATTTTTAAAGCATATTGTCAGGGCCTCTTCTATGGAAGCATTGGTGAGATGGATGGTTATCAACTGTGCAACATCTTTCGAATCATAAAAAAAGACATACCCCGATTGATGCTCAATCGCCTGTAGAACTTTCTCCAATGGCGCATTTTTTTCATCCAGGTTGATTTTCTGGCTATATCCTTTGGCACTAACCTGTACCAGGGTTATGATCAGCAGTAGCGTAGTTAGCTTCATGATCAGCAGGATTTTTTTTAGCGGCCACGCGTTAGGCATAGCCTTAGTAAAAGCACTTAATTTCATTACTTTTGTAATTGTTGGGTAAAACGTGAATACAATGTCCAATTGTTATTTTCCCGGTTTCCGGGAGGGTTAGCCCAATGATTACCGTATCCTGATTGCTGTCGGGATGCGGTTTTTTATTGAACCACCTTACTGCTTTTGCTTAGTATGATTTTTCCATAGCTTCCTTTCTTTGTTTGATGGGTTTAATCTTCGTTTATAGTCGGGGCTTATTAGGGTTGTACAATAATCTGTTTTCCTTGTATTCTGAAGTGAATTTTCTTATAGCTTAAGATGTCCGCAACAGTTAACGCGGTTACATTTCTATACAACTTTCCTGAAAAATGCCTGTCCGTTATTTTACCCTCATAACTCACGTCCACATCATACCAGCGGGATAATTGGCGCATAACGGTCTGAATATCGGCATTATGGAACTCAAACAAGCCTTTGTGCCAGGCAATAGCCTCATCCATGTTGGCATCACTCACAACATTTATCTTATCCTGATTGAGCTGCGCTTGCTGGCCCGGCTTTAAAATAGTCTGGCCTGTATTGCTGGTTATCTTAATGCTGCCTTCAAACAGGGTAGTCTTTATATTTGGTTCATCCGGGTAGGCGTTGATATTGAAATGTGTGCCCAATACCTCTACTGTCTGTCCATTAGCAGTAACCTTGAATGGTTTAGCTGCATTATGGGCTACTTCAAAATAAACCTGTCCGGTGATTTTAACAGGCCGGTCTTTACCGATAAAAGCAACCGGATAAGTGATGGACGATGCAGCATCCAGCCACACCTGGGTACCATCCGATAAGGTTAATGAGTGCTGGCCTCCCCGTGGAGTGGTCATGGTGTTATATTGAAGATCACTTGTTGCGCCTGCTGATTGGTAAACAACCTGATTACCGGCCTGCATATGAATAGACGTATTGCCCTGGCTGGCAAGCAAACCGTTTTTAGCACCTGTTAATACAATTCGTTTGCCATTGGCTAAGGTTATTGTAGCCTTGTCAGACCCAGGTGCTATATCTTTGATTTGATTATTGGCGATTTGAACTGTCGTAGCTGATTTGTGAACCAGGAAGTAAGTACCGAAGGACAGCACCATCAAGATCGAAGCTGCCACCGCAATGCGAGGCCAAAGCGACCTGGTTTTAGTTGCTTTGTAAAGCGGCAGGCCAGCGCTTATCTGCTGCAAGTCTGCTGCAAGTTCTTGCGGTTTCAATTCGAGAATAGCGCCTGGGTCATGCTGCAAATACCAGCTTTCCAACCAGGCCTTTTCCTCTGCTGTACAGTTACCGGCTTTATATTTTTGAAGTAGTACCGCTACGTCTTTATTTTCCATCTATTTATCAAACTATAGCCCATTTAAGGGAATTATAGATAGAGTCGGTTGAAGAAGACCTTGGGCGTAGAAAAGTTAAAGATATTTTAACTTTTTTTTAACATCCTATCATTTTAAAGAAAAAAGGCGGCAAAAATTGTGGTTCCCAATTTAGCGCGTAATATTTTTAGTGAGTTATTGACTTGTTTTTTTACCGTTTTCTCTGAAATATTAAGCTTTTCTGCAATTTCCTTATGAGAAAATGCCCCTTTGCGGCTTAGCTCAAATATTTCACGCATTTTGGGTGGCAATGCGGCAATTTCTGACTCCACTAATTCCATCAACTGCCTTTCACGGATGCGATGATCAGTAACGCATTCACCTGCTGCTATAAAATTACTGATAGAACTCACATATTTTGATTGAATCTCACGATGGGATATCCAATCAAAAACTTTGTAACGTGCTGCTGAATACAAGTATGCTTTAAGAGAGGTGTGTAAATTAAGTTCTTCCTTTTTATGCCAGAGGTTACTGAACAAATCATGAACCAAATCCTTTGAGTCCTCCCGGATACGAAGCCTATTAAAGATATGAATATAAATTCCGGCATGATAACGCGCATAAATTTCCGTATAAGCTTGCTGGTCTCCCTGTTGTAACAGTGGGGCCAACTCGTCGTCCGAAAGGGTCTTATATGCTATCAATTATTTTTCTTAAAATCAAAAATACACAATAAAAACCTGAATAACAGCCAGCATTAAATCCCAAAAGAACGATGAGCCATTGTTATTTTAATTATATGCTTCAAGTGAAGGTGCTTTAACCTCATGTATTATTTCGCCTAAATGAATGAGCTTAACCTATTCAGACCATATTATAATAATTCCGGAACAACTATCTCAAGTCTGATATTTTTAATTTTATAATCGAACGATCTCGATATCCTTTAATATCCTTCAAATAAGCATATTATAATTTACAGAAAAAAGAAACCGATGATAATTATCATCGGTTTCTCATTTGATTACGGAACACTTTTACCGCTTATAGTATGATTTTCTAGGATTTCGGGTGCAACGCCAGATCAAGGCGTTCGGCCAAGTCGGTAAAATGGTCATGTGTTATTCCGCTAGGAGTGTGTGCCGCGGCTTTTCTCAATTCACCTTCAAGCATCCTGGCGTGCGTTATAAAAACTAATATTTCATACATTTTAGATTAAATTCGTTTACTTAATGCCATTTTATTCAGCTGCAAATAGATATTTCTTGAAAGGTCGCAAATCAATTGTAATTGGTCTCGCATTATTTCTCTATGAAGCGTGCCTTCAACAGGTTTAATCTCTCGATCATATTGCGAAACATTTACCGATAGCGAGGCAATGCCGTTAATTGCTTTTGAAGCATCATTTAAATAAGCGATAGATCTGTCAACGATTTCGAGATGATCGACCTCGCCGGGTGTCCGGCTGTTGCTCACCTGGTCTAATAGAAGCGACGCAACTGAAGCGTAAAGCTCATGGTTAAAAATCTGAAACTGGTATAACATGTCACTATCAATTACAGCACCACGAGGTTCCACAAGCATGTGCTGATAAGCTCTCGATAAATTAGCGGAACTTACAAATACCTGCTTCCTTGCCAGCTTATAGTTAATAAAGGCAAAAGGCCGCTGTAAAACCAAATCGCGGAGATGTTCCAGGTAGGCAATATCGGCGGTGACCACCTGATTGACCAAATCTTTTAATTTGCGGCTTTCCCAAAACGGAAAAAGGAAGGCCGCTGTTAGCGCCGCCGCGCCCCCAAGCAAAGTTTCGTAGCCCCTTTGCAACATAAGATCGTCGTTATTGCCACCCAAGAGATGCAGTCCGACAATCGCGACAAGTGTTATAAACATTACACTCACCATATAGTTGATATATAAAAAGCTAAGATAACCCAGCAGGCAAAGGATGACCAGCATGATCTGTAAACTATTTTGCTGCACCATATGGAGAACGATAAAGGCTGCCACCATACCTGTCAGCGTACCGGTTATGCGCTGAATATTACGTTTCCGGGTTGTACTGAACCCAGGTCGGACGACAATGATAATCGTTAGCAGCAGCCAGTAATTGTATTTACCCGGCAGCATGAATAGCATCAATAGATAGGCAATCAGGCAGGTGAACGTTACCCGTAATGCAAAACGAAAAATGGGCGCCTGGATGGTAAAATGGTGTCGCATCTGTTTCCAATCCAACGACTGGTTGTTGGCAAAACGGATGGCATCTTTGTCAGAAATCGTATGATTACCTTCGGGTAGTTTGCTGAGAGATGCGCCAATGAGCTCGATTTTTGCATGGATGGCTTCGAAGTTCATGACGATCCTGCCGATCAGCCGAGCCTTCAGGCCTGGAGCCCTGGCGGCGGCGTCTTTCAGTTGTCGGGTGAGTAATCTCATTTGCCCTGTTGGCTGCACCTTACGATGAATTCCTCTACCTACAAAAATACTTGTCTCATAAAGTTCATCCGCCATGTACTCGATCAGCTGGTTGACCGGCCTGAGCGCAGACAGGTCATCAAGCGTTTGCCGGATATAAGCATAGTCATAATGAACCGCCAGTATTTGTTCATACAGATCGATCACTTCGGCAGCTAGCCGGACGAGTTGCTTTACCCTGATGTTCTCATGGTAAGCAAGTAATCGTTCATCTAAAAGAATTAATCTCACCGCATCCTGTTTTTCACTGACCTTTATGTGTCCGGAAATTACTTTATGATAGCAATCGTTTAAAGGAATATTCGTTTGGTAAAAACAGGCTTTGCTGCGAAGGAACTCTGCGACTTCCGCAATGCATTCGCTCAATGCCTGCCGTACAGGGCGATAAGGAAAAACGGAGAGATACAAAACAGCACTAAGCGTATACCAAAACCCGCCTGCCAGAATAAAAAGGCTGAAGTAAACATCATTTACAGGCTTTAGCCCCATACTAAAGACCATCATGATCAGTGATATTGAGCCTATGGCGCTGACACTGCCACCGTAAAATGTCAGCAT
>JABDDX010000034.1 GCA_013287375.1 Bacteroidota bacterium
TGTTACCGAAGTGCATATTGTTGGTGGCGTATTGCCTCAGTATGATGTGGCTTTTTATTCGGAACTGTTTACCAGGATCAAAAAACATCGCCCTGATCTGCATGTGAAAGCGCTTACACCGGTTGAATATCATTACATATTTAAAAAAGCTAAAATAGATTATGCCATCGGCATGCGCCTGATGAAGGAAGCTGGATTAGAATCAATACCTGGCGGTGGTGCAGAAATATTCCACCCGGAAGTTAGGGATCTGATCTCTAAAGATAAATGTACAGGAGATCAATGGTTGGCGATACATGAAGAGTGGCATAAACTGGGTATGCGGTCAAATGCTACCATGCTTTATGGTCACATCGAAAAACATTGGCACCGTATTGATCACATGGACAGGCTACGTACTTTACAGGATAAGACTGGAGGGTTCCAAACCTTTATACCGTTAAAATTCAGGAATAAGGATAACCAGATGTCGGATGTACCGGAATCAACCGTTATTGAAGATTTGCGTAACTACGCTATATCACGTATATACCTTGATAATTTTGATCACATCAAGGCCTATTGGGCAATGATCAGTCGTACTACCGCACAGCTTTCATTGAATTTTGGTGTGGATGATATTGATGGAACGCTTGATGACACTACTAAAATTTATTCAATGGCGGGTAGTGAAGAACAGCACCCCGGTATGAGCACCAGGCAATTGGTTGAGTTAATCAAACACGTAGGGAGGCACCCTATTGAGCGCGATACGCTTTACAATGTTGTTACAGATTATAACGATTACCAATTCCCGGAAGAAGTTAAACCTTCATTCTATAAATTGCCTGTAATTAACTAAAACTAGATGGTAAAACAAGCTGAGTTTAATCGCTTAGTGTTGTTTTGACCATTTCGGTCAAATATAAATGATACAAAAAACATTATACATCGTTCGCCACGGGCAAACAGACCTTAACAAACAGGGAATTGTACAAGGGCGGGGGATGAACACCGACTTAAACGAAGAAGGCCGCAAGCAGGCCAGGCTGTTTTTTAATGCTTATAAGAATGTACCATTCGATAAAATATACATATCGGAGCTAAAGCGTACCCAACAAAGTATACAGCAATTTATTGATTTGGGTATACCTTACGAAAAATTGGAAGGCCTTGATGAGCTAGCCTGGGGTATACACGAGGGCCAACCCAGCACACCTGAAACCACAGCGCAGTTTTTAAAATTGGTACGTGATTGGGTTGATGGCAAACTCGACACCAAGTTTGAAGGCGGCGAAAGCCCCAACGAAGTGGAGGCCCGCCAAAAAATAGCGTTGGACATTATCATGAGCCATCCGGAGGAAAAAACTGTTTTAATATGCATGCATGGCCGCGCAATGCGTTTATTGCTTTGCCTGTTAACCGGTAAACCATTGAGTGAAATGGAAACCTTTCCGCATCAAAACCTGGTGCTATATAAAATTGCCTACGATGGCAATAAATTCGAGATCGTGGATTTTAACGACTCAGAACATTTGAAAGTAGCAAGTAATTAGTATGACATTAGTATCAAGTCGCTAGTATCAAGTATTTAGATTGATCAGCACGTGAACTATAAGAAGCTACCTTAACTCTCTATCGATAATAAAACGAGTCTTGCTACTTGATACTAGCTACTCAATACTAAAAGAAAAATGAAATTCAGAATATCAGCCGTTAGTTACACTAACACCAAACCATTCATATACGGCATACAACATACCGACTTCATCAATAAAATAGAGCTCAGCCTTGATACCCCCACAGACTGCGCACAGAAACTGATTGATGATGTGGTTGATATTGGCCTTATCCCTGTTGCTGCCACGTTAAATTTACCTTACTGGGAGATTGTGTCAGATTACTGCATTGGTGCCGTAGGCGCGGTTAATTCGGTGTTTATTTTTAGCAATATCGATATTAAGTACGTGAAAAGGCTTCAGCTTGACCCACAGTCCCGTTCTTCAAACAATTTATCAATGGTATTGCTGAAGAATTACTGGAAGGTTAGCCCGGAGTTAATTGAAGGTGCTGATGATTATACAACTTCAACCGATCCGGAAACAGCGTTTGTGCTGATAGGAGATCGTACATTCGGCCAAAAAGAAAAATACAAATACGTATATGATTTGGCTGAGGAATGGCGGAAATTTACAGGATTGCCATTTTGCTTTGCGGCCTGGATCGCTAATAAACCTATTCCCAAGGAGTTTATTGACGAGTTTAATCAGGTTTTAAAGTTCGGATTAGATCATCGTGCGGATGTAATTAAAGAACTACCCGCCCGCAACGATTTCGATCTGGAAGACTACCTGATGCATAAACTGGATTTTGATTTAACCGAAGGTAAAAGAGAGGCGCTGCACCTGTTTTTGAAGTATATAAAAGAACTTTAAAATTATTACTCTTCTTAATTAAACTAAATGCTTAATAATTAATCAAATAGGGGTTAACTATTTGTTTTGATTGAGCATGAAGGATTTCTATTATATTCTTGGCACGGATACAAATTGTTCGTCAATTGAAATTAAAGATGCTTATCGTAAGCTATCCAAAAAATTTCATCCCGATCTTAATCAGAATGACAAATACTTTGAAGGTCGTTTTAGGGAGATTCAGGAGGCTTATGAAGTTTTAAACCATCCTATTAAGCGCAAGCAATACGATGCGGCCTTAAATAAATTCAAAAATAACCAAAACGCAAACGCGCCTGCAAGTGACAAATATAAGGCTACTTCTTCAATCAGCAACAGGACCCGCACGGTTATTGACATAATATTCACTATTATCTTAATCTTAATCACCTGTATTTTTGGCGATTATGTGATTAAGGCTATGAATGCCCCCGATCATGCAAAAACCAAACAAATAACCGAAGTTGTTTCTCCCGAATCCCCAATTAAAACTAAACATCACAAGAAAAAGCATAGTTTAATTGCTCAAATATTTACCGCACCCCCTCATGTAATAAAAGCCACTAGTCCTGTTAGGCACGACACTATAAAAATTCATCAGCTACAAGCAGCGCGTGTTGAAGCCAAACCCGTTAAAGTTATAGCGGTAAATAATGATTTTCTATACACTACCATGGTAAAAGCCAATGTAACCGGTGTTGTAAATATGCGCGAGCAGGATAACCTAAGTTCCGAAATTGTTACATCGATTCCTAACTATTCACAAGTTGATGTGCTTGAAAAAGGAGATCGTTATTATAAAGTGCGTTATAATAACAATACCGGCTATGTACCAAAGTGGACTTTGCAAGTTAAGTAAGTCTGGATGCTTTATAGATAGCGTGTTAGCTTGACTCATAAGTTAACAATTGGGAATATCTTTTCTTTACCAAAACCAAATCCTTACAAATTCATTCCTTATCTTAACAGGTAAAACATTACATCCTACAATATGAATCAAATACAAACATTACAGGGTCAGGCAGCCCTGGTTACCGGCGCTGATAGCGGGATAGGTAAAGGAGTGGCTATCGCATTAGCTATGGCTGGTGCAAAAGTTATTATAAATCATGTTGATGCGCACGAAGTTGCCCAGCAAACTGTCGACGAGATTACGGCTGTAGGTGGGCAAGCTTATGCCATACATGCAGATGTAAGTAATGAAGCTGATGTACAAGCCATGTTTGCCGAAATGTACCAGCAATACGGCACCATTGATATTTTGGTAAACAATGCAGGCCTGCAACGAGACTCCAAGTTTGTGGATATGACCATGGAGGAATGGAATACTGTGATTGGGATAAACTTAACCGGCCAGTTTTTATGCTCACGCGAAGCGGCAAAAGAATTTATTAAAAGAGGCGTGATTGAAGGCAGGAGCAAGGCTGCCGGTAAAATCATCTGTATGAGCAGTGTGCATGAAGTTATTCCCTGGGGTGGCCATGTAAATTATGCCACCAGTAAGGGCGGTGTAATGATGATGATGAAAAGTATGGCTCAGGAACTGGCTCCTCACAAAATCAGGGTGGTATCAATAGGCCCGGGCGCTATTCAAACACATATTAACCAATCCGCGTGGAGTACACCTGAAGCATTAAAGAGTTTATTGACCCTAATTCCTTATAATAGGATAGGTGAGCCTGACGATATTGGTAAAGTGGCGGCGTGGCTGGCATCAGATGAGGCTGATTATATCACTGGTACTACCATTTTTGTTGATGGAGGAATGACTTTATACCCTGGTTTTGCTGATAATGGATAAATATAGTGTTAAAAGTATGTTAAATTGAGGTTTATTATCGATTTAGCAACTTATAATTCGAGTGCTGAGAAGGCTACATATTGTAATTTATACACTAAGTATGTTGCGAAAAATTAAATTTTATTGATAAAAAGCCTATTAATTATTAAATATTCATAAAAGTTCAAATTTATTGAGAGATTTAATAATTATGCCATACATTTGTTATGGATTTAAAATTTAAAACAACATGAAAAAGATATTTTTAACAATCGCAACAATTGGCCTTTTAGGTACTAGTGTTTATGCCGCTGATGGTGGTAAAAAAACCGAAAAAACTGCAACTGTTTCTTACGCTGTTCAAAATGATTTCGCAGGAAATTTTAGTGACGCGACAAATGTAACCTGGACAATAACTTCAACCACTCAAAAAGCAACCTTTTTATCAAATGGTGTTAAAATGAGTGCTTTTTACAACATGAATGGTGAATATCTTGGTTTAACCCAGGATGTTGCTTACAGCACTATCGCCGAGAAAGCAAAAAAAGAGATTGCTTCTCAATACGCTGGCTATGATGTTAATGAAGTAATTAAATTGGAAACAAACGGTGCTAATACAAACTTTGCTGAAACTGTTTACTTTGTTGACTTAAAAAGCAGCGCTGCTGAAGTTTTAGTTAGAGTAAATCAAAGTAACGATGTTTTCTTTTTTCAAAAAGTAAAATAACAAATCGTTCTAATACAATTTATTAAGCCATTGCTTACGCAATGGCTTTTTTGTTTTATAGCATTTTAACTAGACGCAGATGTATACTAACTAAAACAAATTTGAACTCCCGGCATTATTAAGTAATACTATATTTAATTATGCCTAAAACAATAATTATATCAAATAGACTCCCAGTAAAAATCACCAAAAGCAATAACGAATACCAACTTTCACCGAGTGAGGGAGGTTTGGCTACAGGTTTAGGATCGATATACAAAAATGGAGATAACGTTTGGATTGGATGGCCCGGACTTGAAGTTGAAGACCCGAAGGATCGGGAGATCATCAACCAAAAGCTAAATGAATTAAGCCTATTGCCTGTGTATTTAACACAACAGGAGATCAGTGAATATTATGAAGGTTTCTCGAACGAAGTACTATGGCCGGTATTTCACTATTATGCCTCTAGCTACGCAAGTTACAGCCAGTCTAACTGGGATTATTATAAACTAGTAAATGAGAAGTTTAAAGATGCTGTTTTAAAAGTTGCAGAGCCTGGTGATACCATCTGGATACATGATTATCAATTATTATTACTGCCAGAGTTGATAAGGAGCGCACTACCTGATATTTCTATAGGATTCTTTCTGCATATACCTTTTCCATCGCATGAAATGTTCAGATTGATACCTTGGCGCTCCGAACTACTTGAGGGAATGCTTGGCGCCGATCTGATCGGGTTTCATACGTTTGATGATGTGCGGCATTTTCTGAGTGCGGTTACCAGGGTATTGCCGGTAACATCATCAGCCAATATTGTAAGTTCTAATGACCGGTCGATAGTTGTTGAATCGTTTCCGATGGGGATTGATGAATACAAATATGCTATGCTGCCAAAACAAAAGGAAGTTATCGATCAGATCAATCAGATAAAAGAAAGCTTTAAACATACCCGATTGATATTATCAATTGACAGGTTGGATTATAGCAAAGGTATTTTACAACGATTGGAAGCCTTTGAACTTTTGTTAAATCAGCACCCAGAGTATATCAACAAAATTGCCCTTTACATGATTGTTGTGCCTTCCCGTGATACTGTCCCTCAATATCAGCACCTGCATGATGAGATTGATAAAAAGGTGGGAAGCATTAACGCTGTTTACCGTACGATGGATTGGACGCCGGTGCATTATTATTACCGGTCATTCCCAATAGAGACACTTTCTGCCCTATATTATTCGGCCGACGTTTGCCTGGTAACGCCAATGCGCGACGGTATGAATTTGGTTAGCAAAGAGTACGTGGCCAGTAGGATAAATGATGATGGTGTGTTGATATTAAGCGAGATGGCTGGCGCATCTAAAGAATTAATTGATGCTATTATTGTAAACCCTAATAATATTGGCGAGATATGCCGGGCTATTATACAAGCATTAAATATGCCATTGGGTGAACAACAAGCCCGCATGCAACAAATGCGTCAGTTGGTTAGCAAGTTTAATATTTCGCATTGGGTTAAAATTTTCATGGAGCGCCTGAAAGAGGTGAAAACATTACAGCGATCGATGCAGACAAGGCACGTAAGCGGGGCTACCGGGCAATCCATAATTAATCGTTATGCAAAAACTAAAAAAAGGTTAATCTTTTTAGATTATGATGGCACATTGGTGGCTTTCAAATCTAATGTGGCCGATGCCAGTCCGGATCAGGAGTTGTATTTGTTATTAGACCAACTTACCGAAGACCCGGCAAATCATGTGGTATTAATAAGCGGCCGCAAGCATGAGAACCTAAACAATTGGTTTGATGATAGAAATATTTACCTGATTGCCGAACATGGTGCATGGCATAAACAGCAAAACACCCGATGGCATAAAATACAAGGTTTAACAGACAATTGGAAACAGGATATTTACCCGATAATGGAAACCTATGTCGACCGTACGCCGGGATCATTTATAGAAGAGAAAACATATTCATTGGCCTGGCATTACCGTAAGGCTCAAAAAGGGCTGGGTGAATTAAGGGCAAATGAATTAATGAATAACTTAAAGTACCAGGCAAACGACAAGGGTTTGCAACTTTTACCCGGAGATAAGGTACTGGAAATAAAGAATATGGAGATAAATAAAGGTAAAGCCGCTTTAACGTTAATCGCAAATGAGGATTACGATTTTATTATGGCCTTCGGCGATGATTATACCGATGAAGATTTGTTTAAAGCTTTGCCCGATTCGGCAATTACCATAAAGGTTGGGAGCAATATCTCCGCCGCTAAATTCTATCTCAGAAACCCAATTGAGGTTAGGCGCTTTTTGTTTGATTTAACAGAAAGCACTGTTTTGAACGATAAGTAATACTTGTCATTCTGAGCATAGCGAAGAATCTGTGCTGGCGTAAACTACTTTACAGATTCTTCGCTATGCTCAGAATGACAATGGTTTATGATATATTTTCTATAAAAATATAGGCCTGTCCAATTTCATCGCTATCCGGTATGCTGCATTCATCAAGCCTACATGGCTGTAAGCCTGCGGGAAATTACCCCATTGACTGCCGTCATTTTCATCTACATCCTCACTAAACAATAGGAGGTGATTTGAGAATTGTAAAAGGTTTTCAAATTCCTTTATGGCATCATCCATACGCCCTACGGCAGCCAAAGCTTCCACATACCAAAACGCGCATATCAGAAATGTGGTTTTAGGTTTACCGAAATCATCTTTATATAAATATCTGTAAAATAGACCATTATCTGTCTTTAGCTCTCTCTCTAATGCAATTAAATGATCCTTTGCTTTATCCGAGGTAGGGTCGAGGTAATTCATCAAAATTAATTGCAGGGTGCTTGCATCCAAGCTTGTGCCGCCGGAAGCATTGGTGTAAACTTTTCTTACCGGGTCGTAACAGCTTTCAATATGTTCAGCCGCACGGTTTTTCATCGCGACAGCCCTATCAATCAAATCATCGTTTTTAATGGTTCTTGCCATTTTTTCGGCTGCAGATGCACCAGCCCATTGAAACAGATTACTGTAGCAATGCACATCGGCCATATTCCTAAACTCCCAAATACCTGCATCTTTCTCATCTATGGTGGCTTCTATCTTTGCCAATAAAAACTCCAGCCACCGCGCGGAATCTTTCCGTTCAGAAAAAATGAAACGGTGATCGGTGTACAAGGGGAGGAGTGAGATCAGAACCTGACCGTAAATATCATTCTGAATGTGTTCATATGCCTGATTACCAATGCGTACAGGTTGATTGCCTTCGTAACCATCCAAATCATCTAAAATAATTTCGGTGAGTTTTTTCTGGCCGGTTATGCCATAAAGCGGTTGGTATCGTTTGTCTTCAGCAACAGAAATATCAGTTACATAACCAAAATATTTCTCCATTTCTTCAAAGTGACCGATGTGGTTTAATGCAGTGATAACATAGTAAGTATCGCGCAGCCAGCAATAGCGATAATCCCACGTACGCCCACTTCCCGGCGATTCGGGCAAACTGGTCGTGCTCGCGGCAATAATGGCTCCTGTGTCTTCATATTGGTGTATTTTAAGCGTTAAAGCCGAGCGTATCACAACCGGTTGGTAAAATGTAGCTATTGATGAATGCTTGATCCAGGTTTGCCAGTATTGGGTTGTTTCCCTTAAAAAACGTTCTGCTGTTGAAATAAGCGGGGCCTCTAATGGTTCACCGTAAGTTAATACCAGGTATTTGGGTTCGTTCAATACAAAAGCATGCTCATCAAAAACATAACTGATCGGAATATTGGTAGTAAGCCTGATGTTTTCATCCCCTCCTAAAAATTGAATATGATTACTTCCACGGTTAACATTCAATTTTGTTTTACCATAATCAGAAACCGGTGTACACCTAACAGTAACCCGTGGCGAGCCTTCTATCGCTTCAATCTTCCTGATCAGCATCAGCGGTTTATAATACCGTTGATTATAGTAATAGCGTGGCGCGAAATCAGTAACACGATAGGAGTTGCCATTATCAACGGTAATTTCAGTTACTAAAATATTCGTGTTCTCCAGGTAATATTGATGAGAAGTGTATCCAGTTTGTGGTAAAATAGAAAATTCGCCACCTTTCTTTTTGTCTAATAATCCACCAAAAATAAAAGTGCTGTCGAAACGAGGCCAGCACAGCCATTCAATGTTAGTGTTTGTATTAATGTGCGCTAAAAAGGCGCAATTGCCAATAATGCCGGTATTATAAGTGTGTTTTGCCATAAAATATAAGCCTACATTGCTTTAAGTACTGTTTAACAACCATTAAAGCATAATGTTGACTATAAGCCATAATTTTATATTAGGTATTGATTTTTAGCGTAAACAGATTTATATTAGTGTATTATTTGAAAAATGCGAGTAAATGTGGTGTGTATACGCGCACACTTAACGGAATTTTCAGATGGTTATAAACGGTTGTTACCCTATTAAGAATTAACTATTTAGCCAAATAAATAATTTTATTTGGTTATTAATTATTTTATATATTTGAAAAAGACAGGTTTCTATTTTCCTTTCTGATTATTAAACCCATTTATATTCAGTTTGGCTTTAGTTATAATGTTTTTTAACACGAATTATTAATACGATTATTTTATTATGAAAACTGGAAAAGTAAAATGGTTTAACACACAAAAAGGTTACGGCTTTATTGTAACTGATGATGGCAAAGATCTGTTTGTACATTTTAAAGATGTACAAGGCGGTGTAAATGCCATTAAAGATAACGATAGCGTTACCTATGATGTGGAAGAAGGCAGAAAAGGATTACAAGCAGTAAATGTAAAAAAAACATAGTCTACCCCACTTCAAACTAAACTAACTAAACTAAAAAACTAAGCCTCCGCTAACTACGGAGGTTTTTTTGTTTAAAATTGGCTGCAATTATATATTTTAGCCAAACCAATTTAAACTATATGACCGAACTATCATCAGCGCGCACCAACAGGAATGTTATTTTTTTAGTTATCGTGGCCTCGTTAGGGTATTTTGTTGATATATACGATTTATTGATATTCTCTATAGTAAGAAAAGCAAGCTTGTTAGGCATTGGCGTAAAACCCGCTGATGTGCTGAGCGATGGCTTATCAATCATCAACTGGCAAATGTTCGGCTTACTGCTGGGTGGTGTTTTGTGGGGTGTTCTTGGTGATAAGTTGGGCAGGATAAAAGTACTTTTTGGGTCGATATTATTATACTCGATAGCCAATTTCGCGAATGGATTTGTGCATGATGTTAACTTGTATATTATTGTAAGGTTTATAGCAGGAGTGGGGCTTGCCGGTGAGTTAGGCGCAGGCATAACGCTTGTTACCGAAACCATGAGCAAGGAAAAAAGAGGTTACGGAACCATGATTGTAGCCGTAGTCGGCCTTTTCGGCGCTGCCGCCGCTAACCTGGTTGCTAAACACGGGCTGCCGTTCCATTTTTCTTCCGATCATGCTAACTGGCGCGATGCTTATTTTGTTGGTGGCTGCTTAGGTATTATTCTGCTTTTATTACGTTTAGGCACTTTTGAATCGGGCATGTTTAAGAGTATGGAGCAAAAAGAGGTATCAAAAGGCAACTTCTTTACCTTGTTTACTAGCTGGGGTAGGTTCAAAAAATATATTTATTGCATTTTAATTGGCGCACCGCTTTGGTACGTTGTAGGCGTGCTGGTTACACTCAGTCCAGAATTTGGTAAGGCCTTAGGCGCTAAAGATGTGTTGAGCGCAGGGGACGGTATATATTACACTTATTTGGGTATAGCCTTAGGTGGTTTATTTGCAGGTTTGATCTCACAGATTACCAAATCCAGAAAACTAACTATGTTTATCTTCCTGACCGCTTCGGCAATCAGCGTAGTGGTTTATTTGACCGCTAAAGGACTTAACAGTGAACAATTCATTTGGATATGCTTGTTTATGGGTACTTGTGTGGGATACTGGACAACCTTCATCACCATTGCAGCGGAGCAGTTTGGTACCAATATTCGCGCTACGGTTACCACTACCGTTCCGAATTTTGTAAGAGGTTCATTAATACCCATAAACCTTATTTTTGTGGCGCTTGCTAAAGGATATGGCATGATAAATGCCGCGTATGTTATGATGGGAGCGCTGACACTCATCTCGTTATTTGCAGTTAGTCAGTTAAAAGAAAGTTTTGGGAAAGATTTGAATTATTTAGAAGAGAATTAGTACTGGAATGATTGACCAATAAGTCAATTGTTTGTTTAATTTTGCTTAACATTAATATATGCTCCAATGATTTCCAAAGAAGAGATAAGTGCGGCTTACCAACTAATACAGGACGAAATTTGCACCGCGCTTGAACAGGTTGATGGCAAAGCGACATTTGAAGAAGAAAAGTGGGAGCGGGATGGTGGCGGCGGTGGGCGCACACGTATTATCCAAAACGGGAATATACTGGAAAAAGGGGGAGTTAATTTTTCAGCTGTGCATGGGCAACTACCTTTGGGGGTAAAAAAAGCGCTTAATGTTGAGCATGACGAGTTTTTTGCCACCGGTGTATCTATCGTAATTCATCCAAATCATCCAATGGTACCTATTATTCATATGAACATCAGGTATTTTGAAATGCCATCGGAAGACAGCGAAAACCCGGTGCGCTGGTTTGGCGGAGGCATAGACCTTACACCGCATTATGTTTTTGAGGATGACGCTAAATTCTTCCATCAAAACTTAAAATCGGTTTGTGATCAATTCAACAATGATTTTTATTCACGCTTTAAACATTGGGCTGATGATTACTTCTACATCAAACATCGTAATGAAACACGTGGTATAGGCGGTATATTTTATGATCGTTTAACAGCCAGCGATACACTTACTTGGGAAAGTATATTTGATTTTTCGCAGGCATTAGGCCGTTCATTTATTCCCACTTATACCGAACTGGTTAACCGCAACCGCGATAAAGCATTTACCGAAGATCATCAAAACTGGCAATACCAACGCCGTAGCCGTTATACCGAGTTTAACCTGGTTTATGATGCCGGTACAAAATTCGGTTTGGAAACCAATGGCCGTATTGAATCAATACTAATGAGCCTGCCACCAACCGCTAAATGGGTGTATAATTATCGGGCACAACCCGGCAGCGAAGAAGAAAAAACATTAGGGTTGTTGAAAAAGGGGATTAACTGGGCTTAAGTTATGAGAATTGTTGCGGGATTGTTTTTAGCCATTATTTTATTTTCTTCTTTTCATCAGATTGATAACCTGGCGGGTACCTGGCAATATGCAGGGGACATAACCAACGGAAAAAAAGAAGCAGCTCCAACTGAATATTCGCTTCAACGCAATTATACATCATCAACTTACGAAGGATTTGTAATTGAAAAAGGTTACGAGCCTCAGAAATACGAAACAGGTAATTACAAATTAATGGGCGACTCCTGCCTTGAAACCCAAACATGGTGCGTGCAACCATCCAACCTGTTAAATATTGCCATTCATTATCACTCTCAGGTGGTTAACGACACACTGGTTTTAACCGGTACTTTGCCAAATGGAACCGCCGTAGAAGAGTATTGGAAAAAGATAAAATAGACCCAAAAAACAGCATCTATCTTTATTAACAATTTACTGCCTTAATTTACCTGTATTTAGCTAAAAAATGAGCTTAATGTTAGTAAAATCATGCGTGAAAATGATATAATTTCTTAACTTCGCAAGTCGTTAAAAACCCCAATTTTTAACGGAAAATTATAAACAAGATTTTCACAAAAAAATACAATGGCCGAAGGAACAGAAAACGATAATCCACAAAAAGAAGACAGAATAATTTCGATAAATATTGATGAGCAAATGCGATCAGCATACATTGATTACTCAATGTCTGTAATCGTTTCCAGGGCACTGCCTGATGTACGCGACGGTTTAAAACCGGTACACAGAAGGGTGCTTTTCGGTATGCTCGACCTTGGTTTAAATAACAACAAACCTTATAAAAAATCAGCCCGTATTGTGGGTGAGGTAATGGGTAAGTATCACCCGCATGGTGACTCATCTGTTTATGACACCATGGTGCGTATGGCGCAGGAGTGGAGCTTACGCTACCCGTTGGTTGAAGGCCAGGGTAACTACGGCTCAATTGATGGTGATAACCCTGCGGCAATGCGTTATACTGAGGCAAGACTTGAAAAGATTGCTGAAGAGATGCTGGCCGATATTAACAAGGACACAATTGATTTCCAGTTAAACTTTGACGATTCGCTACAAGAACCAACTGTATTGCCTGCAAAATTCCCTAACTTATTGGTTAACGGAGCATCAGGTATTGCGGTGGGTATGGCTACCAATATGGCGCCTCATAATTTGTCGGAAGTGGTTGATGCTACCATAGCATTGATAGATAACCGTAACATTGAGGTTAGTGAACTAATGCAGTATGTTAAAGGTCCGGATTTTCCTACAGGAGGTATAATTTATGGCTTTGAAGGCCCGCGTGAAGCCCTGGAAACAGGTCGTGGCAGGGTAGTTTTACGTGCAAGAGCTGAAATTGAAACTTATAACGGTGAACGTGAACGCATTATTGTTACTGAAATACCTTACCAGGTTAATAAAGGTTTAATGATTGAGCGCACCGCTGAGTTGGTTAACGAGAAGAAAATTGAAGGCATATCATCCATCAGGGATGAATCAAACAGGGAAGGTATCCGTGTTGTTTACGAAATAAAACGTGAGGCTAATGCTGCGATTGTATTGAATAACTTATTCAAATACACATCGTTACAAACATCATTTAGTGTAAATAATATTGCGCTGGTACATGGCAGGCCAATGATGCTGAATTTGAGAGATCTTATCCATCATTTTGTTGAGCACAGGCATGAGGTTGTGGTTCGCCGTACAAAATTTGAATTGGCTGAGGCACAAAAACGTGCTCACATTTTAGAGGGTTTATTGATCGCTTTGGATCATCTGGATGAAGTAATTCGCTTAATACGCAGTTCAAATACACCTGATGACGCAAGAGAAGGATTGATCACTCAATTTAATTTAAGTGATATACAGGCACGTGCCATACTGGATATGACCCTAAGAAGGTTAACCGGACTGGAACGTGATAAAATTAAGGACGAATATGATGCCTTGATGAAAACTATAGATTATTTAAACTCTATTTTAGGCGACGAGAGTTTGCGTATGCAGATCATTAAAGACGAGCTTTTAGAGATCAAAGAAAAATATGGCGATGAGCGAAAAACTGAAATGGTTCACTCATCGGCAGAAATGAATACCGAAGATTTTATTGAGGATGAGGATGTGGTAATTACCATTTCGCGCGAAGGCTATATTAAACGTACGGCGTTAACTGAATACCGCAGGCAGGGCAGAGGCGGTAAAGGGTCATTAGGCAGCAATAGCCGCGATGCTGACTTTATTGAGCATCTGTTGATCGCATCAAACCACAACTATATGTTGTTCTTTACCGAATCAGGGCAGTGTTTCTGGTTGAGGGTATTTGAAATTCCGGAAGGAACACGAACGTCGAAAGGCCGTGCTATACAGAATATAATCAATATTCCTAAAGAAGAAAACATTAAGGCATACATTAAACTAATCAGCCTTAAAGACAAAGACTACCTGGAGAATAACTACATTATTATGTGTACCAAGAAAGGTACTATTAAGAAAACTTCGCTTGAAGCATACTCACGTCCGCGTGCAAATGGTATCAACGCGATCAACATTAATGATGGTGACTCACTATTAGAAGCAAATTTAACCAGCGGTAACAGCGAAATTGTAATGGCATTGAAATCAGGCCGCGCAATACGTTTTAACGAGGCTACTGTTAGGCCAATGGGCCGTACAGCGACAGGTGTTCGCGGTATATCTCTTGATAACGATAATGACGAAGTTGTAGGTATGATCAGTATTGATGATCCGGAAACTACAGTTTTGGTGGTATCAGAAAAAGGATACGGCAAACGTACCGATATTGACGACTACCGGGTTACCAACCGTGGTGGCAAAGGTGTTAAAACACTTAATGTTACTGATAAAACCGGAAACCTTGTTGCCATTAAAGGTGTTACTGATAAAGAGGATTTAATGATCATCAATAAATCAGGTATCATTATCCGCATTGCCATCAGTGAATTAAGGACTATGGGCCGTGCTACACAAGGTGTGCGTTTAATTACCCTTAAAGGTGATGACGAAATAGCATCAGTTGCAAAAATTGAGCACGACGAAGAGGAAGAATTAGATGAGGCTGTTGCCGAAGCACACGATGCAGAAGCAGCTGTAGATACTGATGATGATACTGAAACCAAAGGTGATGAGCCCTCAACTGATGAAGTAACCGAATAAAACTGAAATATGCTGAACCGTAAAATAATAATACCGGTTTTAATATTAACGTTCGCTACAAGCTTAGCCTTCTGCCAGTCGGAAGTGTTTAAGCCTGTAGTGAACAATTTGGCGCTATATAAGCAAAAAAAAGACCTGAAATTTTTAGCAGCCGCCAAAAAATCAATAGATAGCCTTGTTACTAATCATGCTGATTCTGCTGATTATAAGAAAAGTGTTTACAGGGCGCTGGTAAATTCCACCATTTTATATATTGATTCGCTTAACAAACTTAAGCAGCCGGCAACATTATTTACCCAAACTACAGATTTGGTTAATAAGCTATGTGCCAGTAAAAAAAGCGCGAGTTTCCAGGATCAACTTGATTATATAAAAAAATGCCTTGCAAATGTTTATATCCGGATTGGGTTTCAATATATGAACACATCCGATTTTATAAATGCTGAGCAAGCGTTTTTAAATGCTCAAAAATATGTGCCATCCTTTAAGCAGCTTGATTTTTACATCGCTTACTCCAATAATAAACTGGGTAATTTACAGGATGCCGCAAAATATTATAATCATTTAATTGATGCAGATACGGCCCGGGCTGAATATATTGAAGCTGCGGCAAACATCTATAAATCAATAGGGGACACCTCCAAAGCGATTGATGTTATCAAAAAGGGTAGGAGTCGTTTCCCTGATGACAAGCTACTTTTGATGAATGAGGCCAATATTTACAGTAATAAAAAAGATTATTCGGCGTTAGAGCCATTATTAAAATCATTGACAGATACTTACCCCAGCAGTGCCAGTGTAGCATTTGTAGCTGCAAATTGTTATGATAATCTCAATCAATACAAACTAGCGGAAACTTACTATTTACAGGCTATAGATATTAACGGATCGGTTTATGACCCAATATTTAATCTTGGTTTGTTATATTTTAAAGAAAGTTTAATTTTTCCGTCGGAGAAAATAAAAAACATTAATCTTGCAGCAGCAATGCTTGAAAAAGCTAATGAAATATCACCGAATGATATCAGGGCACTACAAGTATTGCAACTTGTTTATGTACAAACACAAAACAAAAAACAATTAATAAGGGTAAATAATAAATTGAAACAGTTAAATAATCAATAACATCACTATGAAAATAAAACTCTTGATGACAGGCCTGATGGGCTTAGTATCAGTAGCCGCGTTTGCACAAAAAGGCGAATTAAATAACGCCAAAGAAAAATACGACAGTTATTCGGTAGAAAAAGCGAATAAAATTACACAGGTACAAGGGGTAAAAGATCTGGCGGATGCAAAGACATCAATAGATAAGGCATCTGTTAATGAGAAAACAGCAAGCCTGCCGCTAACTTTTGCTTTAAAAGGAGCCATATATTCATCATTGGTTACACAGGATACCATTCCTGCCAATAAGGCTGCAAATTTTACAATAGCCGAAGAAGCTTTAAAAAAGGCAAAATCTTTAGATTCAGCTAAACAGGAAAACAAAAGCATGATACATGATGCTTCCCTTAATTTAGCATCATATCAATTTGATCTAGGAAGAACAGAATTTCAAAACAAAAAATTTGAAGATGCTTATAAATCATTCAATTATTATTATCAGATAGCTCCGGATGATACCTTAGCATTATATGTTACAGGTATAGCAGCTGCAAATGCAGGTGATGCTAACGCCAAATATTACGGCTATGCAATATCATCATATACTAAATTGCTGACGACAAATTATTCTAATAAACCAGCCATATACTATGATCTTACTAATATTTATTTAGCCACGAAAGATACTACTAACGCTTTAAAAACAGTAAGCGCTGGTGTTGCCGCATATCCGGCAAATAATAATTTACGCAGAAGGGAAATTGAAATCGGCTTACAATCAGGTAAACAGGATATTTTGGTTAACAAGATACAAAGTGCAATAGCCGCCGATCCTAAGAACAAAACCTTATACTATTATTTAGGTCTAACTTATTCTCAGATTGCAGAAGCCTACGGTAATCAACAAAAGAAAACCAAGGTTGTTGCTGATAAAGAAGCTTTAGAAATTAAGAAGACAGATAATTATCATTTAGCTGCTGAGCAATATAAAAAGGCTGTTGATTTAGATCCTGAGTATTTTGAAGCTAATTTAAATTTAGGTTATGTAACGCTTAACCCAGCAATTGATGAATATAATGCAGCAAATCAGTTACCATCAAGTAAACAAAAAGAATATGAAGCTGCACTGGCAAAATCAAAAGCTGACTTTGAAGCTGCACGGCCATATTTACAAAAAGCTGTAGATTTAAATCCAAAATCATACGATGCTTTAAATAATTTAAAAACTTATTATTTAGGTACACAAAACACTACTAAAGCTAATGAGATCCAGAAACAAATGGACGCGTTAGGAGGTAAGTAGGAATAGAATTAATAAAGAGCCGTAAAAGGCTCTTTATTTTTGAATATCAACTTAACATAATGTTAATTATGAGGTAATTTATATAATGTTTTTTAACACTGTGTTTTATTAGAATTTCTGTTACTTAATCGTCTCCGTAAACCCTAACTGGTTACCCACAGGATCTATCACTGTAACTGAAATAGTATCCGGAGCCCATTCGGGTACTACGATGCCGGGGCGATTGTATTTGTATTTTTTGTCGATCAATTGGCGGTGATAAACTTCCAGTCCTTCGAAATCCTTGATAGTGATATGCACTCCGGGGCTGCCATCGCCATGATGCTCGGACAGATACAGTACAATATCTCTCAAAGAAACCTGGAGAAATTTTGGTGTTGTACCGGGTTCAAACTCATGCTGCCAATCAATCTTAAAACCAAGCCAATTGACATAAAATTCGATAGTCTTATCGTAATCATAAATTCGAAGAGTTGGAATTACCGTCGCCATAAAACATGCTTAATTAGAATAAAATTAAGAGATTTTTACACAAAAATCACCAAAAAATGGTCAAAAAGACGCACTTTTTAATCAATTTCAGCAGTAAAATTGCCTTTTTTTGATTAAAAATTGGTCTAAAAGCACTCTGAAAATCGCTTTTTTTACACCATTTAAAGGCTTTTTAAGGTGTTTTTTGTACCACATGTGCCAGGTGGTTTCACACAGCTGAAATTAATTGTCGTCCTTAAATTTTGCAAGGGTTTTTCTTCCCAGATCATAGGTAATTCTAAAAACCTCCTGGTTGTCATTAAAGTGATCGGGCGAAAAGTGGAAACTTGCTATAAACTGGCCCTTAACTCTGCCTGATAAAAAAGGAGTCCAGCTTAGATCGAGTCTGTTATAAAATGACTTTTCATAGAATGAATCGCCATAATAAATGATGCTCCCCTGCCCTCTGTAAAACTCATCAAATACACCAAAACGATGGTATCCAGCATAGGCGCTAAATACAAAACCATTCCTAGCCTGCCAGCCAGTAACACCGCGTTCTCTTAAAAATGATGAAAGGTTACCGGCTTCAAATGATAGTGAATCTAAAACTGTTTTATGACTAAAGTTTAGGCCTAAACGTACTTCAAGCGCCGCGTTATCAAAAATATGATCATTGGGTAACAATATCGCTGCACCGGCATCATGTTCTTCCAGAAAATAATCTCTTACATAAAATGGCCCATCGGTATTGGGTGTATATTTACCTTCAGATCCAAACAAGAATTCCTCGCGTTGAGTATCTGTTTGGCGACTCAACCAATCTATCCAACCCGACTGCCAAAAATGTTCACTGTGGTATGCTGCATAAAGCCCTTCCACATTTGGCCTGTAATACATTAGTGTATCGTTAAGCATGGCACGTGGATAGTCATCTATTAAACCTTCCCTCGGGAATTCACCAGCGTTAAACATCCATTTTGAATTTTGGAAGTGATAATAAGCAACCGGAACTGCATTCAAAAAATAAGGCTGTGCACCAAATTCATGTATCGCGTTTGATCCCACAATAAACATGTTCATACTATCTACATTAAATCCAAAATCAAGCTCGGTGCGAGTACCTGAGTAAGTACGCGAACGCGGAATAAATGCTTTGTATTCACGGTTATCCAAAAATGCCAATGCATTAAAATGCACATCGATTGAATGGGTTACTGAGGTTGGTTTGGCTAATTGACTGGTGTCAATCAACATATTTTGTTCCCCTAAAAAATTTATTTGTTGTGCGGTTGCACTTAGAGATATTAGAAAGAAAGCAATAAGTAAGTAAAAGTTTTTAAACATATAACCTTGATTTATTGATAGATATGGTATTTAATTAATTAAATAAACTGTTTTTTTAAGATGCCCCTCCCCGACTAATGTATCTGGCAAGTGCAGCTATTGCTGCACTGCCTTCAACATACCTAATGGACTAGGGGTATTAAGTATTTTTTAGCCTTAAACGGCTGATTATTATCTTGTTGTACTATCTGTTTTACGATATGCCCAACCAAAAATGAGCGGGAATACCCAAAGACTGAATAACATGGCGCATAATATACCTCCTATAACTACCCTGGCTAATGGCCTTGAACTTTCTGAACCGATACCATGTGATAGCGCTGCCGGGCATAAACCGATAGCGGCCATTAACGCCGTCATCATTACCGGCCTGATCCTGGAGTTTACCCCTAATTTTATGGCGGTATATAAGGTTAGTCTGTCACCTTTTATGGATTCCAGATTTTGTTTAAATACCGTTATGAGTAATACGCCATCCTGTATACATATCCCAAATAGCGCGATGAAACCAATACCTGCTGATATACTAAAATTAGTCCCGGTGATTAACAATGCTGCTATACCACCAACAATCGCAAACGGTACATTCAGGAATACTAATGCTGCATCTTTAAAATTGCCGAACATAACGAATAGCAATAAAAAGATAAGTGCTAAACTAACCGGAACAACTTGGGTTAGCCTTTTTTCAGCACGCTGCTGGTTCTCGAAATCGCCCTGCCAAGCCATGTGGTAACCACGTTTTAGTTTAACTTTAGCATTCACTTTTTGCTGCGCTTCTTTAATGGTGCTACCCATATCCCTACCGCGAACAGAGAATTTAAGTGTTGCGAAACGTTCGTTTTCATCCCTAAAAATTAAACATGGACCTGTTTTTTGACTGATGTCGGCGATTTCTTTAATCGGAACTTTTGAACCGCTTTGGGTAGGTACCAACAGATTTCCAATATCTTGCGGTGTTTCTCGAAAAGCCGCCGGGAAACGTACCCTGATATCGAATGTCCTTACACCTTCATATAGTGTTGATGCCGCCTGCCCGCCGATAGCCATAGATATTACCGCATTAGCATCGCTGGTTGATACACCATATTGAGCCATTTTTTGCTGATTCAGGCTAATATCAAGTTCTGGCAACCCGATACTTCTTAATACACCTAAATCTTCTATGCCTCTTACGCCTTTCAGTATCTTATAAATATCATCGGTTTTCTGCTCCATGTAATTAAGCGAATCACCGTATACTTTTACCACGATAGAACCCTTAACCCCTGATACCGCCTCCTCCACGTTATCACTTATCGGTTGCGAAAAGTTAAGATCAGCACCAGGTAGAATGGATAGCTTTTTGTTCATTTGAGCTATCAGCTCTTCTTTGGTTACCTTAGGTTTCCAATCATCTTCAGGGTACATGAGCACATCAAACTCATTATTGTAGAAACCCGCTACGTCGGTACCATCATCAGGTCGTCCTGTTTGCGATACCACGTATTGCACCTGTGGAAAAGTCATTAATATTGATCGTACTTGTTTGGCTGTTTCTACCGATTTATCGAGTGATACACTATATGGCAGCTGCACCCTTAGCCAAATGGCACCTTCATCAAGTTCGGGTAAAAACTCGCTGCCCAAAAACTTGAATGAAAACAGACCAACAATCATCACGATAAGCGACACCGTAACAACCAGTGTTTTATACTTAAATGCCTGGGTAAAACCGCCTAGCATAAAACGGGTTAGGTTATGTACAAAAGGATTATGCTTTTCATGTACATCTTTCCTCAATAGCATGCTGATTAATACCGGCACCAATGTTAATGTAGTTATTAAGGCACCCAGTAATGCGAAACCTAATGTATAAGCCAATGGCGAGAATAATTTACCTTCCACTTTTTGGAAAGCGAACACTGGTAACAACCCTGTAATGATAATTAGCTTCGCGAAGAATATAGCTTTTCCTAATACAGCGCCATTGTTTTTGATCAACCCGAGTTTGGATAGTTTGTTAAAACGGTCCATACCCATTTGTATGGCTTTATGATCCAGGATAACAAACATCCCCTCAACCATAACGACCGCACCATCGATAATAATCCCAAAATCTACAGCGCCTAATGATAACAAGTTGGCCGACATACCCATTAAATGCAAGCAGATAAAGGCAAACAGCAGCGCCATGGGTATTATAATTGACACAATTAGCGTAGTGCGCCAATTGAACATGAATAACGATACGAGGAAGGTAACCAGTAAAATACCCTCGATTAAATTATGCAATACGGTGTGTGTAGCATAACCAATCAGATCTGAACGATCGTAGTAAGGTACAATCTTGGTATCTGCCGGTAATACATCGTTGTTTAGTTTATTTATCTCGGCCTTTAATGCTGTAACAACGTCTGTTGGGTTTTCGCCCTTACGCATTACAATAATTGCTTCAACCGCGTCTTCATCGTCAGTTACATGTCTTTTGCCATCTTTATCAATAGTAGCATCGCTTCTTCCTACCCAGCCCAAACGCGGTACGTTTGATATAGAAACATTAGCTACATCGCCAACCAAAACAGGTACGCCATTATTATTGCTGATGACAATATTTTTAATCTGGTTGACATCCTTGATTAAACCAAGTCCCCTAACGGCGAATGCCTGGTTATTTTGGATGATCATATCACCACCAACATTGATATTGGTTTTTTGTACGGCCGCGAAAACATCAAGCGGGGTAATACCCAACGTAGTTAGTTTGCCGGGATCAACCGTGATTTCATAAGTTTTTGTTTTACCACCAAAACTGTTGATATCGCCTATACCTGGGATAGCCCTTAACCGGCGGTCAATCACCCAATCCTGTATGGTTTTAAGTTCCCTTACATCTCTGAAAGTGCTTTTTAAGGTGTAGCGAAAAATCTCACCGGTTGGCCCCGTTGGTGGTTGCACGGATGGGGTAATACCATTAGGTAAGGCTGCGTTAGCCAGTAAAAACATTACCTGCTGCCTTGCTTCCTGATCCTCTACATGATCATCAAAAATTACTTTTACATAGCTCAAGCCGAATATGGTGGTTGAACGTAGACTAACCTTTTTTTGAACCGGATTTAAAGCGATTTCGATGGGAATGGTAACCAGTTTTTCAACCTCCTCGGCGCTTTGGCCGGGCCATTGGGTAATAATATCTATCTCTGTATTGGTTACATCCGGGAAAGCCTCAATAGGCATCTGAATAAATGTAATTATACCGCCTACTATCAATGCTCCTGCTAAAAACAGGATCAGGTATTTGTTTTTTAACGAAAAGCCTATAACACCTCTAAGAAATTTTATCATTTTCTGTATATGTTATATTAACTATTTAATGAACCGTAAATAAGTATGGCATTTGATGCTACCACACGTTCGCCTGGTTTTAAACCACTCTGGATATAAGCGGTTATGCCATTGTTGCTGATAAGCTGCACCGGCCTTATCTCTACGTTATTTTTACCGGTAAGCACCACTACATAATATTGGCTGTTATCAAAAACCAGCGATTTTGCCGATACCGAAATAGCGGTCTTGTTCTCATTATTCTCCAGCGTTACGGTAGCAAACATTTGTGGCTTTAATAAATAACCTGGGTTAGGCAATACGATGCGCATTTTTAATGTTTTTGTTGCCGGATCAAGTGCATCCATCATCTTATCTACTTTGCCTTTAAACACTTTATCGGGATAAGAAATGGTAGTTACATCAACAGAATCGCCTTGATGAACTTTACCAATATTACCCTCGTAAACGTTGGCCTGCACCCACACATTTTTAAGGTCGGATATAGTAAATAAGCCAGCGTTATTATCGGGACGAATAGCCATGCCATTGGTGATATTCATCTGTACAATAAAACCGTCTATTGGCGCTTTTATCAAATACTCGCCATTGGTATTGTTACCGTTAATGCTTAATATTTTTTCAGCAGCGGTTTTGGCAGCTACCGCCTGTTCATAAGCAACCTCGGCGTTAGTAATATCTACCTGCGATGCAAGCCCGCTTTTAAATAAGTCTTTTTGTTGCGAAAGTTGTTTCGCGGTAAGCTGCACATTGGTTGCCGCGGTTATTAATGCCGAATTGTAATTCGCCACCTCAGCACTTTTCACTACGCCTAATACTTGCCCCTGTTTTACAAAATCGCCGGGTACTACATTAACTCCCTGTACATTACCGCTAACCAACGGAAATACGTTTACCACTTTGTCTGTATTAAAATCTACCAAACCATTAAATTTAATGGCATCGGTTATGTTGGAGGTCTTTACTGTGTCGACAACAAGTGTTTTCATCAGTGAATCCGGCACTACGTAAGGCGCGCGCGTATCATCTGTTGCATCTTGCCTGTTACATGAGAAAACAGTGAGCAGCAGCGCGAGTGACGAAAGTAGCGGAAGGCTATATTTAACGATTGATTTATTCATGGAGGTGGTTGATAGATATTTTATTGATTAAAAAAAGGTGTACCCGTAACATAGTTCAGTTGTTCAAGCGAGATAACCCTGCTTAAAAGCTGATTATTGATGAGCAGCGTATTGGTTTTGTAGGTATCATAATAATCCAGGAATTCCAGTAAACCGATGTTCCTGTTTTCATAATTTTTATATACCTCTGCTATCAGGTGCGAAAACTCGGGTTTAAACTTAGGATCAAAACTATTGGCCATTTTTTCCTGTGTAAGTGCCATTTTATAATTGGTAGCCACATCGCTTTCAACCTGGTCTTGCTGACTTTGCAGCTGCACTTTACTTTGATCAATAGCAATGCGTGCCTGCTTAATGCCGCCCTGGTTGCGGTTAAAAAATGGAAGATCAAATGATATACCTCCGCCCAAATAATCATTACCATATCCACCCAATTTGTCAAAGCCTAAGGAAACAGAAACATCGGGTATAGCGGTAGCTTTTTGTAGTTGCAGGTTAACATTATTGTAATCAACTGCCACCTTGGCCAATTTATAATCATAACGGTTAGCATATGCCGAATCAAGCAATTGCTGATAGGAAACTGTTGCCAAGACATCCTGACCGGTAAGATCAGAAGATACTATAGGATTTATTGTTGTGCGCGGCGGTAATTTCAACAATAACTTAAGCTGACCTTCGGTAGTATCTATCCCGGTGATTAAACCAGTGTATTCTACTTGTAAGGAATAAAGCTGAGCCTGTATGCGAAGGAGTTCCTTTTCGGCAATATTTCCTTTAGCATATTGTTCTTTGTAGGCCACCAATGTTTTACTTAACGAGCTTATTTCCTCGTCATAAACTTTAGCCGATTGTTGCTGGTAATAGATGGTGTAAAAGTCATTTCTCAGCGTAAACTTCAGCGTCCTTAATAAATCAAAAAACTGATACCTGGATTGTGTGATACCTAATTTAGCAAGCTGTATGTTTTTATTGCGTTTACCTGCAGTGGTTAACAATTGAGAGATACCGTAAGATTGTTCGTTATAAGCAGGGCCAGCAGTTACATTATTGGCGTAAATACCATTAGAAAAATTGAAGTTGGGATTGTTAAACAAGCGAGCGGTTATCAACTGCGCGCTGGCATTATCAATATTATAATGATTGATAATTAAGCTTAAGTTGTTTTTAATAAATTGATCTTCGGCTTGTTTTACGGTAATGCTAACTGTATCAGTAGCGGTTTGCGCACGGGCAGATTGGGATAATGTTAAACACCCAAACCATATAAATAGGATACCGATATTTTTTATGTACATGCTGCAAATTGTATAAACCAGCGGCAGTACGTTTTTGAACGCCATCCGGTATAACAAAGGTACATGGGGCTTATTAGCGGATACTTAATCTATCATTAGAGATACATTAGATGTACATTAAAAAATTCTAATGTCGGCGAAAATCTTGTGTGTATGAGGGTACTAATTGGGGAATATCAGATGAAATTCAGTACCTGTATCAACAGCAGAATTTACTGCAATAATCCCATTATGGTATTTTAAAACGTTTTGTGTTAACGAAAGGCCAATACCATGCCCCGCATAATTAAGCGCATTAGAAGCCCGAAAAAATGGCTGAAAGATATTTAGAATGTCTTTTTGAGTCATGCCTATACCCTGATCACGTATTTTAATGTTAATGCCGAGTTCATTGCAAAACAATTCACAAAAAACATCTTTGCCATTTGAAAATTTGACGGCATTTTTAATCACATTATTAATGCCGATAAATAATAACCTGCGGTTACCCATTATGGTGCATTTTAATGTGTCATTAGGAATATTATAATCAATCTTTACCTTATCATTATCAAGTTCATCTACAATCTCCCAAAGTAGTTCATCCATCCTAACACTTTGAAGCTCATAATGAGCCAGGTCCATCTGCATCAGGTCCATCAGGCTATTGATAATCTCGTTTAGGCCTTCAGTCTCTTTAATAATATTTACCAGTGTTAGTTGATATTCTTCTTTTGGCCGTTCATGAACCAATGTAGTTTCTGCCTCGCCGAGTATAGTGGTTATAGGCGTGCGCAACTCATGAGAAGCGTTGGCAATGAATGATTGCTGGCTCTCAAATGATTGTTCAAGATGTTCTAATAACTTGTTAATGGTAAGCGAAAGATTGTCGATTTCATCCGTTTTTCGTTCAGCTACAGGCAACCTCAGATCGAGGCTTGATGCCCTTATTCTTTTTAAGTTTCCCGTAATATTTACAATCGGATGTAATGCGATCTTTGAAAAAACCTTCCCGATAAAAAAAGTAATGAGTAGCGAAGCCATGAAAAAGAAGACCATCACAAGGCTTAGATCGTGCAGATA
>JABDDX010000035.1 GCA_013287375.1 Bacteroidota bacterium
AGATTGCTTTTTGGTCGATTTCTGACTGGAAAAGGCTGTTTTGGACTTAAAATGGCCCGAAAATATTGCTTTTTTTACCCGTTTTTGATGGAAAATTGAAAGTTTTTATAGCTTTTACTCAATAAATTCCAGCTCGCTTTCCACCGGGAACTTATTATCGAAATCTTTAAAATCAATATCAGGATATTTGCCCTGTGCAAGGTGAACTGTATGCTTAAAATTACCATACTCAGTTTTTCCTATTTCGGGGTAGGTCCATGCTTTTTGTTTCAAAGCATAAGGCATCAAAAATAATATGGCGCCCTTTATGCCTTTACCATCCAGGGTTTGTGTATGCCATAAATCAATATTCAATTCATCTCCAATAACAGCAAGCCGCGCCCAGGCATAAAGGTTCATGTTTGAATAATCCCATGCCCGTGTGCGTACCAGCTCCAGTGGTTGCATGCCATCTGTTGTAAATTGCTGATCTATCCGTGGGATGGTAAACTCATTTATAACCTTTTTCGCCAATGTGCCATTATCGGTAAACAAAGCAAAAGTCGCTAGTTGCAAATCATAATTAGTACCATGATTATTGACTTGTGACCGTTCTGATTTGCCATTTTTACTATTCAGCATCCAATCAGCATATTGTTTGTACCAGTCTTTCACACCATTAATAAGTGGTGCATCAAAATATTTACTGTTATGTAATAAACTGATAGCATCGGGCAATGTTGTTAAACTCAGCGTTTCTATAATTCCTATTCCTCGTCCGTCATTAATTCCCGGGATGTATTGGGCATAATTCAGGTTAGGGCTCATCCGTGTAGCGGTATCAATAAACCAAACTTTCAATAGTGCGGCAGCCTTTTGGGCATATTGTTCTTTACCGGTAAAGTAATAAGCCAGGGCCAGTTTTTTAACCGCGGAGCTCATTTTACCCATCTGACTATCATCATGCAATAAATAAATCTCAGGATTACGCCTGCCATCCTTTCGGATATATGGCTTCCCATTTGCTTTTGATGAATCGGGCCACCAGTATGGTGCCTGGCTTACATAGTCATGTTTATTATTGCTGGGGGCTAGTTTGGTTTTATTGAGGGTAACGGAATAGAGGCCGGCATTCAACAAACTGTCGGCGCCATTTACCAGTTCATTTACCTGTTTTACGGTGAGTGCATTCCCTTTATGGTAATTGTCATTCACCGTTTGTAGTTCATGCTGGTCTAATAGTATAAAACCGGAATTACCGGCCTTGCTTTGCGCAAAACCGGTAATTACAGAGAATATACAGAATGTTAAACTAATACATCGCTTTATCATATTGTGTAGCTTAATATCCAGGATTCTGTTTTAAATTTTTGTTGGCATCTATCTCTGTTTGCGGCAGTGGCAACAGGTATTGATTCGGACTAACTGTAAAACCATTTACAGTTTGCTCGACCGATGCAAACTGACCTAAGCGAATCAAATCGTTACGACGATGGCCTTCAACACAAAGTTCTCTTAAACGATCGCGCAATAAGGTATCAACAAATGCCGCCGAAGTAGGAGTGTTAGTTAAACTAAGCATCTGCGTAGCGCCTAAACCGGCCCTTGTTCTTACTAAATTAAGCCCGTTAAATTTGTTTGGATCGCTTGCGTTAATATTATTCATCGCTTCCGATTGCATCATCAGTACATCCGCGTAGCGTAATACTATCCAATTCATCTGCGAGTTATTGCTACCCTTAACCCATTGCGGGTCGCGGTATTTATAAATGTATGGAGTAACGATAACACCGGCTACATTGTTAGAAACATTCCATGTTTTTCGTACATCGCCCTTATCATACACGCTATTTAACAAATATGGATTCGCGTTAAATGAACCGGATCCTCCCAGGGCAGCTGGTGAAAACATACGTACTGTTATATTTTGTGTAGTGCTGGTGTTGTTAGCGCCAAACTGTACCGCGAATATAACTTCAGTTTGCGCGGGAAAGTATTTCAGCGTCCAGTTAAACACATCGCTATAATTTGGCATTAATTTATAAAGGCCTCCATTGATGACTTTATTACATTCTGCCAGGGCATTCGTATTATCATCCGAAGCTGCAAAAGCGGTACTTGCACGCTGTAAATAAACCCTTGCCAGCATAGCTGATGCTGCTCCAGATGATACTTCACCTTTATTAGCAGCGGTTATTTTATCTTCAGTATAGCAGTTAGCTTCGGCATATTTCAAATCGCTTATAATTTGTGTATAAACAGCGCTTGATGCCGTGCGCGATGGATACAGGTTCGGGTCAGTGGCGCTTGTAATCGGTTTCAATATCAGCGGCACATCGCCAAAACTTCTAACCAAATCAAAATAAGCCATAGCACGTAAAAACATGGCATTACCTAAAATATTGTTTTTAGTAGGTCCATCCATTGTAATACCGGGTACATTAAGAATAACATCATTTGCCCGGCTAATTAGTTTATAGCTATTGGTATACCAGTTATTGATCTCGATGTTTGATGATGTATATTGTACCTTATACATATCAATACGCTCCTGGTTTTGCGTTAATAGGGGTATCATTTCATCACCAGATAGATCATTCATTATGTAAACGGTTCGCTGGTAATAAGCCTGTGGCTGCAATTGGCTAAATACCCCAACCAAAGCAGATTGCGCATCATTAGCATTTTGGTAAAAATTGGTGTTTGTTAAAATGCTGTAGGGGTTTTCCTTCAATTCTTTTTTGCATGCTGCCATAGTAAACATTGCTCCGGCAGCTAATAATATATATATCTTTTTCATGTCTTTTATCTCTAATAATTAAAAACCAAATCTTACACCTAATAAATAAGTACGCACATTAGGGTATGGGTTATAATCAGTACCTAATGATGTATAGTTACCGCTTGAGTTGGAGTATGAATCAACTTCAGGGTCATAACCTTTGTATTTGGTTACGGTAATTAAGTTTTGCCCTGTAACGTAAATGCTGGCGCTTTTAAATACATTGGTAAGCTTAGGCAAAGGCAAATCATATGATAGCGTTATGGTTTTAAAGCGCAGGTAACTGCCAGATTCGAGCACATCACTTGTTGGGCCTAAGCTGCGGCGCAGGGTGCTACCTACACTTGGTAAGGTGTTGCTTGTGCCGGGGCCGTCCCAGCTTTGGGTTAATACATAAGCTTGTTTATTATCGTTAGTGGTACCGTTTTCTGTTTCTATTAAATTCTCATTTAATATTTGGTTGCCATAAACGCCCTGTATCAATACAAACAGGTTAAAGCGCTGTACAGTTAAATTACTGCTGAAACCATAATCAAACTTAGGTACCGCGTAGCCAATAATGGTTCTGTCGGCAGCGGTAATGTTATTGTCGCCATTTAGGTCTTCGTAGCGCGGATCACCCGGTTTAACAGCTTCTTTTGTTCCGCTCGCGGTAATTTGTGCCTGGCTTTGCCATATGCCTTCAAACTTGTAGCCGTAGAAAGCGCCAATTGGCTGGCCAACTTCCAATATACCTGAATTTTGCCCACCAGGATATAAACTGGAACTTACGTTACCTGTAATTTGATAAGGTACACCACCTAAGCTTAGGATTTTATTAACGTTGCGCGAAAAGTTAAAGTTGGTTGACCACCGGATATTTGGCTGTTGAATGTTAATGGTGTTTAATGAAAGCTCGATACCTTTATTTGATACCGCACCTATGTTTTCTAACACTGTGGTAAAGCCGCTTGATGCAGGTACCGTTTCATAAAACAACAATTTAGTGGTTTTTTTATCATACCAATCAGCATTAAAAGTGATCCTGTTTTTTAACAGACCTAAGTCCAACCCAATATTGGTTGATGCTGTTTGTTCCCATTGCAAATTGGTGTTGCCTATATTATTGGGTGATGTGCCAACTACGCGTGTACCGTTAAGTACGTAGTTGTTAAAGCCGTATTGAGATAGTGATGAATATGGGTCGATATTAGAGTTACCTGTGATACCATAACCCACACGCAATTTTAAATCACTGATTACGGTTACGTCTTTCATGAAATCCTCGCTTGAAATGCGCCAGGCTAATGCTCCTGAAGGGAATGTACCGAAGTTATGTGCGGAACCTAATACCGATGCACCATCACGGCGGATAGATGCCGTTAACAGGTACTTATCCATAAAGCTGTAATTAATCCTACCCAGGAATGATTCCAATGAATGGCTGTTAGTTGATGAAGAGGATGACAAGTTTCCGCCAACACCTAAGTTATCGGTGCCTAAATTATTGGTGGTAAGCGATTGTGCAATAGCTGAACTTGTTGTGTATTTAAACTGTTGAAAAGTATAGCCTGCCAATGCAGTTATTGTTTGGTTTTTATCAATTTGCTTGGTATAAGTAAGCGTATTTTCATTTAACCAGTTAAAATTTATTGGGTTATTTATTTGTGCATATCCGTTGGTGGTTAAACCCAGATAGGTAGTATTTGGCCTGAAGATGTCTTCGCGGTTAAAGCTATCATCTGTACCAACACTAACCTTCAGTTTAAGGTCTTTTATAATCTCATAGTCTAAAAAACTATTCACAAATACTCTAAAAGTTTTACTTACGTCGGTATTTAATTCCGCTGCGGCAATAGGGTTGCCAACAAGGTCCACATAGCCATTAGGGCCATTCTCAAAAGTGTAAGCGCCTGTATTATCACGTACCGGCACAATTGGACTAATACGCAAGGCATCAAGCAGCGTACCGCCGGTACTGCCACCGTTAGTGTTAACGTTAGCTAAATTTTGCTGACTATAGGATAGTTGTGAGTTTAAGCCAAAGGTTAATTTACTGCTGATGTTATGGTTAAAGTTAAAACGCAGGTTGCCACGTTTGTAACCAGAATTCAGGATTATACCATCCTGGCCAAAATAGCCCATGCTTATAAAGTATTTGCTATCGGGCGACCCGCCGCTAATAGCCCCGTTTGCATTAACTATAGGTGCTTGTCTAAAAAGCTCTTTCTGCCAGTTTGTACCCGGCCCCATCGCATCAATTTGTGCCTGGGTGTATGGCAAAGCTGTTTGTGTAGTATTATATTGATTGTTGTAGGTAGTTACCCTATCAAGATAAGTAGCAAACTGCGGTGCATTCATCATAGGTAACATACGGCCTACGTCCTGCACACCATTATAAACATCTGCGGTTACTGTCTGTTTACCTGCCGAACCTGATTTGGTGGTAATAATAACTACACCGTTAGCACCCCGGTTCCCGTAAATTGCTGTTGATGATGCATCTTTCAACACATCCATTGAGGCAATATCATTAGGGTTTAATGCGCTAATATCGGCACCTGCAAAACCATCAACCACATATAATGGATCGCTGGAAAAGTTAACAGAGTTTGTACCGCGTATCCTAACTGTAAATGAAGCGCCCGGCTGCGAGTTTGTTTGCGTTACCTGTACACCTGCCACCTGGCCTTCTAAAAGCTGACCAGTACCAAATACCGGTGTTTTTGCCACATCGCCAAGCCCTACAGATCCAACGGCACCGGTAATATCACGTTTCTTTTGCGTGCCATAACCTACCACTATTACCTCGTTTAGGTTTTTAGAATCGGCCACTAATTGCACATCAATTTTCGATCGTTTTTTTACTTCGATTTCCTTGGTTACATAGCCTACGGAGGTAAATACTAAAGTGGCATTTTCGTCGGCCGATATAGAATACTTACCATCCGCATCGCTTGTAGTGCCGATGTTGGTACCCTTAATCATGATCACAGCTCCGGGTATAGCCAAATTCTTTTCGTCGGTAACCGATCCTGTTACTTTAATATGATCGTTACTTTTTATACCTTTTAATGATGTTCTTAATGATGTTCCTGTGCTAACAGCATCTTTGCTGATAGTTGTTATTCTACCAGGACCATTTGCCAGGGCTGTGCTTGCCAATAAAAATATTGGCAGCATAGGCAAAAAGGTATGCTTAATGATTTCAATGTGTAAAGCTCTTTTCTTCATATGAGTTTATATTATTGTTGAATATTTTCGATATTTTTGACAAAAAAAGCCCCATACAACTTCTGTTGTTTCATTTTTTTAGCGAATCTGAAAGGGGACTTTTAAAAGCCGGAGTGGTTGCAACACTGCCGGTTTTTATTTTATGTGAGTAATGGTTTTTACATTCGTTTAAGTTTTAAATTACTGTTTACATTATTTATTATTTTTAGTAGCCGCCTGGCTCAATAGCCAGCTTGCCAAATCATTGGCGGCTTTATCATTTTCATAATCAGCGGGCAAACGTCCGTTAACATATTCATTATAAAACCAGGGGTCGCCTACGGCAAATACAACTCCTTTACCGTAATGTTCAATTGCTGCTATAACAGCTCCGTTTGTTGCGCGTAATGCCGGTTTAGCATTTCCGGTAAGGCCAATACTGCATACATCTTTCAAAAAAACCTTTTTCGCGGTTTTAAATATTGGGTTATTGGTTATTACCACAGTTCCGTCTACAAAATGCTTGTCGTCAATCACATGGTTTTGCAGGTCATCATTAAAATGCATTCCAAAATGTGCGGTAAGTATGTTAAAGTGGGGTAATTCTACATTGGCGCTATCATTAGCCATTAAAACAAGTACGCCTCCGGCTTTAACCCATTGGGCAATCTGGTCGGCATCCTGTGCATTAATATAATTGGGGTTTGGATTCTCCTTTTTAGTATCCGGGTCAACAATAATGTATATAGCCGACCCTTTTAAATTTTGGACAGTAGGCGCAACGCCTAATGTATCTAAAGTTGCTCCCTGGCTTTTGAATATATTACCCCAGATGGAGAACCCTGTGTTGGCTTTATCTGTCCATAAATAATGATACCGGGTTGTTATTCCTTTAACTGTATGTACCTCGTGGTTAAAAAAATAGTCAAGTGTTACTCTTTGGCCAAATACTGAATTAGTAATGCTTAATAACACGAAGGGTGCACAAAGGATTAATTTGCGTATCATTTTAATAATAATTAATAAATGTGCAGTGGTTTATAATGGAATTAAATAGCTGGTATTTTACTATCTGCACTAATCAAAATTAGGTTATTAAGCTCTGTTTTATAGTGCTTCGGCTTATTTATTTACGAAATCGTTTTCGGAGGAATAATATTATGGAACAATATTAATAAGCTGTTGTAAAATAAATATAACCAAGTTCAAAACACTAAGTATATGTATTTTGTAGGTAATACAGGTGCTTATTTTTTTGTTTTGGTAGATGATTCCCGTATGAATAAATGGGTTGGTAAAACAACGGTTTCAAACTCTGTAACGGGCCATTTACTTTTAATAAGGCTTAACAACATTTCAGTTGCTTTTTGCCCAATCTCAAACCCTTGTTGATGAACAGAGCTTAGTGGAGGATTTAAAACATCTGCAAGTGTAGTATTGGTATAACCAACTAAAGCAACGTCTGCTGGTATGGCTACTTTTAGTTTATTTAATAAGAATATAGTTGTGGTAGTAATTCTATCCGAAGTTGTAAATATAGCATCCGGTTTATCTTTAAGATTTAGCAAAAAATTGAGCGCGTTCTCAATTTCGCTAATATCTCTTCCGCCATGTGGGCAATAGCAAATGTAATAATCCGGTGTAAAAATACCTGCGTCAGCAAGGGCAGCTTTATAGCCGGCCAATCTTTCTTTAGTGATTGAAATATTAGGGGGGCTGGTAATATGCGCTATTCGCCGGAAACCGGAATCAATAAGATGTTTGGTGGCATCATATGCACCTTTATAGTTGTCCGAAATTACTTTATGGGTATTTATATCTTCAGTTACCCGGTCAAAAAATACCATTGGCAATCCCTGAGCATGCAGTGTTTTCAGATGTTCAACATCAGGTGTTTCGGTAGAGAGCGATATCAGTAAACCATCAATTGACCTTGAAGTAAGGTGGTTTACATTCTTTACCTCCAAATCGTATGACTCATGTGTTTGGGTTATAATAACATTATAACCCTCTTTATGGGCTACGGATTCAATACCATTAATTACCTGGGCAAAAAATTGATTCTCAATGGTTGAAACAACTATACCGATAGACTTACTATTACCCTGTTTTAAACTTTGCGCTATAGGATTTGGGCGATAATTGTTTCTTTGCGCGCATTCTATAACCAGTTTTTTGGTCTTCTCACTAATCTCATAACTATCGCGCAATGCTTTCGATACTGTTGAAACAGACAGATTTAGTTCCTTGGCAATGTCTCTTATTGTAATCGCGTTAAAATTCATATCTTATCAATACCCTGCAAATTATTTAACCCCTTGGCATAAGGTACAATATATAAAAAGTTAAATGAAGATCTATAGCTTACACACAATTTTATCTCAATTCAGAAATGCTGATGGCTTATTACCTGTATATTAAACTTGTTACTAAAACGATTGCGTAGAAATATAGTGGCCTACCTTATCTATATTAAAAAGATAGGTTGTAATATTGAATTAAATTAACGTGAGTATTTACCGTTTTTTTATAAAAACCAATTAACCGATTAATACATTTAATCATGAAATTACTAACTGTTATTTCAGCATCGCTGCTTGCTTTTACCTTTTCAACAATGACAACAAACGCCGCATACGCGCAAACCAACGAAAAATCGGCCCGCGAATGGGTTAACAGTAAACAATGGGCCAATGGACTTTCATTAACCGTAGCCCCATCAGTTGATGCACAGGAATTTTATAAACAATACCATGCCAGTAAAGCAGTTTGGGATAAAGTATTCCAGTTTTTGAAAGATCATAATCTGGATACCTTATCAGTAGGTAAACACCCCATTGATGGCGATAATGCTTATGCATCCATCACCTACGGGCCATCAAAAACGCTTGATGAAGCAAAATGGGAATCACACCGTAAGTACATCGATCTGCAATATGTAATTAAAGGCGAAGAAAAAATAGAGGTAGCGCCCGTAAGCGCTGCAACTGTAGTAACTCCTTATAATGAAGCCAGGGATGCCGCGAATTATACAGCCGATGGCACTTATTATATTGCTAAACCCGGTACCTTTTATTTGTTTTTTCCGCAGGATGCGCACCGGCCCAACATTAAGGTAGATGGTTATGACGAGGTGAAAAAACTTGTTATTAAAATTAAAGTGATTCAATAAATTATAATTCCTGATATGAAATTTACAGTTATAGCCGGGGTACTTTTAACTTTATGCACAACGGCCTCAATTGCGCAGCAAGCAGCTAAGCCGCTTTTATTTGCAGAAAAGCAAACAGATGTATTATTGCGTAATACCGCTGAAACAAAAGCATCATCGGTAAAAGCTAATGTGTTTTCACCGCGCTCCTTAAACCCGGATGGTAGCCTTATCCTGGTAGCGCCCGGTGATTGGTGTGCCGGTTTCTTCCCGGGCAACCTATGGCAGTTATACGAATATAGCGGCGACGCGAAATGGATGGACCACGCCAAAGCGTTCACCAATATAATGGAAGTCGAGAAAGACGATGCCGGCTCGCACGATGTGGGCTTTAAGGTGTATTGCAGCGTTGGCAATGCTTACAGGCTTACACACGATGAGCATTATAAAGCAGTAATTATTGAAGCAGCTAAAACCTTGACTACACGGTTTAACCCTATAGTTGGCTGCATTAAATCCTGGGATAATAGAAAATGGAAATATCCGGTGATTATTGATAATATGATGAACCTGGAATTGCTTTTCGAAGCCACAAAACTAAGCGGCGATTCCAGTTTTTATAAGATAGCGGTTACCCATGCCAATACCACCATGAAAAACCACTACCGTGCTGATTATAGTTCATACCATGTGGTTGATTATGATCCTGAAACCGGTAAAGTTTTGCATAAGCAAACAGCGCAAGGTTATGCCGATGAATCTGCATGGGCGCGCGGGCAGGCGTGGGGATTATATGGTTTTACCATGTGCTACCGCGAAACAGGTAATAAAGCCTATTTAGCACAGGCAGAAAATATTGCCAGATTCATTCTCAATAATCCTAATCTACCTAAAGACCTTGTGCCTTATTGGGATTACAATGACCCTGCTATCCCCAATGTTCCCCGTGATGCATCTGCGGCGGCAATTATGGCCTCGGCTTTGTATGAGTTAAGTACTTATAGCACAAATGGTAAACTTTATAAAGCAACAGCCGACAAAATATTAAACAGCCTTAACAATAACTATCAGGCCCCTTTGGGTGCCGATAAAGGCTTTTTATTATTACACAGCACCGGGAATAAACCGGGAAATAGCGAAATTGATGTACCTATTATTTATGCCGACTATTATTACCTGGAAGCATTGCTTCGCCAAAAACATTTGAAGCAAGGTAAACCGGTACTTAATACGGCTGGTGTTGTTAAATATTAAGAAGCTATTTAAAAATAAAGCGTCATTGTCTGAACCTGAATTTATTGAATTAAAGAATTTTCCGAATTCCGAAAATTCAACAAATTCCAAAAATTCGAGTTCAGACTGCAATGACGATCTTCAATAAAAAATATAAAAATAAATGAGTTTACAACAAACATGGCGCTGGTACGGCCCAAATGACCCCGTTTCGTTATATGATGTAAAACAAGCCGGAGCAACAGGCGTGGTAACAGCTTTGCACCATGTACCTAACGGCGAAGTATGGCCGGTGGATGAGATCATCAAAAGAAAATCAATAGTTGAAGAAATTGGCCTGACATGGTCGGTTGTGGAGAGTGTGCCTGTGCATGAAGACATTAAAAAACGCACCGGTAATTACGAACACTACATCAATAACTATAAGCAAACGTTAATCAACCTGGCTGCATGCGGCATTCATATTGTGTGCTACAACTTTATGCCTGTGCTTGATTGGACACGTACTGATCTTGATTACCTGATGCCCGACGGCTCAACCGCTTTAAGGTTTGATACAACGGCTTTTGCAGCGTTTGATATTTTTATTCTGAAACGAGAAAATGCTGAGAAAGATTATACTGATAAGATCATCCAAAGAGCAAAAGAGTTTTTTGACGGGTTGAGTGAAGGGGCTAAAGCACATTTAGTAAAAAATATTATTGCAGGCTTACCCGGGTCGGAAGAGGGCTATACGCTGGAATCATTTTTACAGGTGATCAATAGTTATAAAAATATTGGTCCTGAGGATTTAAAAGCCAATCTAGACTGGTTCTTAAAGCAGATTATTCCTGTTGCCGAACAAAATGGTGTATTAATGTGCATACATCCTGATGATCCGCCTTTTCCTATTCTTGGCCTGCCTCGTGTGGTAAGTAATGAGCAAGACATCAGAGATATTTATAATGCAGTAGATAGCCCTAGTAACGGTCTGACTTTTTGCACCGGTTCATTCGGCGTAAATGCCGATAATGATCTGCCCGGTATGGTTCAGCGCCTGGGAGACCGGATTCATTTTATCCATCTAAGAAGCACCAAGCGCGATGAACTCGGTAACTTTTTTGAAGCTGATCATTTAGCAGGAGATGTAGATATGTATTCGGTCATGAAAGCTTTACTGGAAGAACAACAAAAACGGATAAGCGCAGGCAGAAAAGATATCTCCATGCCTTTCCGCCCTGATCATGGACATAAAATGCTTGATGATTTACAGAAAAAAACCAATCCCGGTTATTCAGCCATTGGCCGTTTAAGAGGTTTGGCTGAATTACGTGGATTAGAACTTGGTATAAAAAAAGCTTTCAATTATTAAATGAGAAAATTCATCGTTTTTATCGGTTTACTGGTGTCATATACTTATGCAAATGCACAGGTTGTTAGTATGACTAACGTTGAAATTGCGGCCTTACGACACAATATTGATACAAATAATTCGTCGCCATCAACCTATAAAAAAGTATTTCATCCTTTTTTGATTAACGCGCAAAAGGCATTAACAGAAACACCTGATCCGATAGCGGAGATACAATCACAGGGCTTATTGGAAGGTAATCCGGCAAAAATAGCCAGTACCAAAGCAGTTGAAGATGCTTATAAAATTTACTCCCTTGCATTAGTTTATAGGCTTTATAACGATAAAGCTTATCTTGATAAAGCCACAGAATTTCTTTTAGCCTGGAGTAATACCAATAAAGCAACCGGCGACCCAATAAATGAAACCAAACTGGAGGATATGATCACCGGCTATGATTTGGTACGGGATCAATTATCAACCCCAAATAAAAAAACAATTGATAATTGGCTGGAGAGTATTGCCGATGCTGAAGTAAACAGCGCTTCCGCAAAACCGGGAAAAGGTACGGCTATAAATAACTGGAACTCACACCGGATAAAAATCATCACACTAATTGCCTACACCCTTCATACTAGAGAATATGATGGATTTATTACCCCCGAACTGGAAAAGCAGCTTGCTATAAATCTTAATCCGGATGGTACCACACATGATTTTGTAGAGCGGGACGCTTTCCATTATCATACATATGATTTGGAACCGCTTTTAACAACATGCATTGCTATTTACAGGGCCACGGGTAAAGATTATTTCAACTACCAAACACCTAACGGTTCATCCATTAAAAAATGTGTGGATTTTATGACCCCATATATGTTGGGCGATAAAACGCATGGCGAATTTGTAAACAGTACAGTTACGTTTGATTTACAGCGTGCCAAAAACAACGAGAAAGGATACAAAGCGGGTACATTGTTTAACCCGGAAAGCGGCTTATATACATTGTCGTTAGCAGCTTATTTTAACACGGACTATGTGTCTGTTATTAAGAAAACCATGGCTAAAGATCCTTACTATTTTAACTGGCAACTGGCATTAAATAGTGTGAAAAGGAAATAGTAAAGCATTTATTAATTAATCATTACTGGATATGAAATCATTAGGTCGGGTGTTTTTTATTATGATATTGTGGTGCTTTCAAAGTGCGTTTATTAACGCGACGCATCCAAAAACTAAGTCGGGTATTGAGAAGGCTGCTGAGGCAATCCTGAGAAAACAAATTTTAGCAGAGGCCGATTGGGCCATGCAACAAAAACCGATCACTGTAACGGCCTCTTTTAGTCCAAGAAGTGCGGGAGGGAGACACGATTTCTTTTCTGAAGCCGACTATTTTTGGCCTGATCCTAAAAATCCGGACGGACCATATATTAACAGGGATGGAGAAAGTAACCCTGCCAATTTTGTTGAGCACAGAAAGGCGATGATTCGTTTCAGTGAAATAATTGGAGCACTCGCATCAGCCTATAAAATAACCGGCGACCCCAAATATGTGCGACAAGCCATCATCCATCTAAAAGCATGGTTTATTGATCCTGAAACATTGATGAACCCCAATTTGCAGTTCGCGCAAGCCATAAAAGGCAAATTTACAGGCCGTAATTATGGTATAATTGATAGCATCCATTTAATGGAAGTAGCCCAGGGACTAATTGTAATGGAAGATTGCCCGGCAATGGATGCGCAAACAAGCGAGGGAGTTAAAAAATGGTTTGCCGAGTACACCAATTGGTTGCTTACCAGTAAGCCCGGTATAGAGGAAAAACTTACCAAAAACAACCATTCAACCTGTTGGGCTATGCAGGTGGCTTCATTTGCCAAACTTTGTAATAACCAGGCAGAGCTCGACTCAATATCGGTTATGTACAAAACTATTTTGTTGCCAAGGCAAATGGCTACTGATGGTAGCTTCCCGTTGGAGCTGGCTCGCACTAAACCCTATGGCTACTCAATTTTTGATTTAGATGCCATGACAACGCTTTGCCAGATATTATCAACCCCGAAAGATAACCTATGGACCTTTGAAACGCCTGATGGAAAATCAATTAAACAGGGTATAAGCTACCTGTATCCATATGTTGCAGATAAAAGTAAGTGGCAATTAAAACCGGATGTAATGTATTGGGATAGTTGGCCTGTTGCACAACCATTTTTATTATTCGGGGCGAATGCTTATCAACAAAATGATTGGTTTAATACCTGGAAACATCTTGATCATAATCCAAAAACAGAAGAAGTTATCCGAAACCTGCCTATACGCCATCCTTTAATATGGATGTAATTTCTAAGAAACTATCTAAAACAAATCGTCATTGCGAGCGAAGCGTGGCAATCCCCAACTTACAGAGCGGTTCTGCATAGCTTATCATTTCCATGCGTTTAAAGACTTACGAAGCTTTTAAACTCCGTAAGTCTGGCGGGATAGGGGTATTAAAAAACCTTTAAGGCATAGGTTATTGTTATCGCGAGCTTTGCATAGCCAATTGTAAGTGGGCACCAGCTCGGAAAGCGTGTTGTCATGCTGAGGTACTCGAAGCATAAGCGTAAAGGCCAGCCCACATGCTTCGAGAGCTTCAGCATAGCATCCACAAATCCACATCTATCACATTTTTATTTCTTCTGCTTCCCCGAATCAAAATTGAATTTCAGGTTAATTCCTCCAGAGCCAAAAAGAATATGCTGATCACCCAATCCATTCAACGGATATTTAAAAAATGGTTCAATAACCAGGTGATTTTTACCCAAAGGGTAACCTACCCCAAACGCCAGGTTAACCATTTGTGCAAAATAAAAGTTATCAAATGACTTATGACTACCTTCCTGCGATTGCTGAACTGAGCTATTATCTGGGGCATTGTAACTGTAGGTAGTGTTATAGCTTTCGTTAATGAACGTACCTGAGCTTAAACCGGCAGCAAAGTAGGTATTACCTGTTTGCGGGTTAAAATTGTATTTTAAATTTACCGGAACATCTAAATTCACCAGGTTTGCATTCAGGTTTTTAGATGCCGGAATAATTAGAGGCAACGCGCTTGTGCTGACTTGGAAGTTGTGGGAATTTGCTGCCATCAAAGGAACCGGCATAGATGGCGTTGTAGTGTTGTAAGCCAGTGTATTTTGGCCAATAGCCACCCCTGTTGACAAACTAAGGTTATCGGTTAGTCTAATATCAGAAGATATACCCGCGCCATTATTAAATTGCCGCTGGCTTCCCTTGGCGTAATTAACATACGAAGCCGCGTATATTCCCAAAGCGATTCTGTTTGCTGTGGTTTGTTCTACCGCTGAATTCTTCTTTGATTTATCTTCTTTATCAAAAAGTTGCTGCATGGCTTTGCTTACCGCAACAGGTTGTTGCTGATCAGCCATAATGCTCTTTTTGCCAATTGAAGAAGGGGAGGAGGCTTGTACATTAGTTTTAACGCTATCAATTACCGCAGGTGCTTTATTTGCTGCAGTTAACGTTGCTGTAGGCGTTTGCTTGGATTCACTATCTGCAGGAAAACCAGGCACACCATATTTATTAACCGATGACTGATCAACATGAGCCAGGATAGCTGGTTTGCCGGCAACAGGAGATGGCTTAGCACTAACAGCTATCACTTTAGAAGTATTCGGTTTGGTCCCATTAACACCTCCGATAGCGGAGTCCCGTTGAATCGTCTTAACGCCGGTAGTAGCTATTACAGCAGAATCAATGCGTTCAGTTTTATGAATACCCGCTATTTTTTTCTTGTACCCGCTGTCATCCCTATACCACAGAAAAATATTTAAGAATAATATTAAAAACGCGGCAATGCCTGCTACACGATACCAAAAGATAGCCTTGTCTTTTTTCTCCTCCGGATATTTTTCCCTGAGTAAAAGCCAGCCTTCTTCCGCGGTGTCATCCTGATAATCATCAAACACCTGCTTAATGCGGTCTCTTAAATCATTATCTAACTGATCGTCGCTCATTATCGGTTCTGATTAATAATAATTTTCTTAATTTTTCTTTAGCCCTGGTGAGGTATACCCGTGAAGAACTGGCTGCTATCCCTAGCATTTGGCCAATTTCCTCATGGCTGTAACCATCAATCTCATATAAGTTAAACACGGTGGTTTGTATTAAAGGTAAAAGCTTTAATAAGTTGAGTATATCCTGAGCCTCCAGATTTCCAACAGTGTCTGATGAACTCAACACCATTACCGCTTCGCCCAAATCAATATTCAATTGATATTTTAATTCCCTGCGGCGTTTGTCAATAGAGGTATTAATTACAAAAGTGCTAAGCCATGCTTTAAATGGTTTTCCGGCATCGTAATCTTTAAAACTCTTAAATATCTTTATAAAAGCATCATTCACTGCTTCAAGCGCGTCTTCACGATTCATGCTGTACCGTAGACTTATCCCCATCGCAAATCCGTAAAATTTAGTGTATAAGATCTCCTGGCACTTCAAATTACCTGTTTTACATTGCGCTATAAGTTCGTTTTCTGCAACGTCCGACGGTCTCAGCATTAACCTTTTCTCACTATTATTGATGAATACCAGAAATTAACACAGCAGGTATAACACCACTGTTTCCATAGAATAACAAAGATAACCCTTTGATAGTGTTAGGGATTAATTGCTTTTGGCAAAATTGTATTGTAAACTTAGAGTATCCGAATAGTTCACGTACATTACCAGTTGGGTACCATTATAAAGGTAATTATAAACGCCTTGTAAATGATACTTGCTACCCGGCTTTGCCGCATTATAGGTTTGATCAACAAATTGTATATAGTACGCATTTGCAGCATATGATCCGTAACTACCGGCATGCAGTGTTGTCGTATCACCTGTTACAGTAAAACCTGTACTTTGTGAAAGTGTTAATTGAAGTGCCGCTGTTGAAGTATCATATTTGGATGTTACAGGGTTTAAACGAATCTTCAAAAACTGGCCGGTAAAAGTACCGGTTGGCAACACAACAGCTGGCTGGTTATCATTAATTTTAGTACAGGCAGATGCGAAAAGTATAAAAGCCGCGATTGGCAAGAGATAAAATATTTTCATAATATTGGATTACAACTACATTACGTTAGTAAATGCAGTTATGCTACATCGTTTTAAATTTAAGTTAGAACCTATTAATAGTAAGCATTGGCAATAATGTCGGCACTTAATTTAGGGTTGGTACCTGTTGTTGAGCCATGATACCAAATAGTATATACGCCGCCGTTTTTAATATTGATGCTGTCTAGCGAAGCCAATACAGTAGTAGTGCCTGTAGCCCGAACCTCAAAATTATATTGTTCATTTCCTGAAACGGGTATAAATACTGGAGCAGCTTTAGCGGGTGTAGATATTGAAACACCTCTATAAGGTTCGTTAGTTACTAATGTTGTTGTGTTTGCTACAAGGTCAACATTTCCGGAGCCTGCGCTTACATTAACAAAACGAATGGTGGCTTTTCCAACTGCTGGTGGTGCAATACTATCTGTAAGCAAAATAAAATCAGGTTTGGTATAAGTGTTGGCCAGGAATAATGAATAAGCATTGTTATTAGCTAAATGAATACTATCTGAAGCGATTAAAGTAGACGAGCCATAGCCAAATAACTGCACCAGTCTGCCCCCTGTATAAGCATTAAAGTATCCCAAATGATCCCCGTAATTAAATGCCGATTGATTAACCTGGTTTGGTTTAAGAAATATACTTTCTGAAGGAGCATCAGGCGATGCTTGTATAACCATTACCAAAGCAGTTGGATTTACAACATAGTGGTTATTATCTTTTAAACAGGATGTTAATCCGATAGCTGATAAAAATAACACACAAGCTAATGTCGTTACCGATTTTAGATTTTTTAAGTTTTTCATAGTGAATAATATTGGTCCCTTTTAATTACATTACGGACAGCAATACTAAAACGCTACAAAGGCTGGGTAATAATTTCAAACGGGGCTAACACTACCAGTGTTCGGAAGATTAAAGATGGGTGTCATCCTGAGCGTAGTCGAAGGATGTGGGTGGGCCTCGGCAACAATCTTTCGACTATGCTCAGGATGACACCCACTACACATAACGGAAGCAAATTTCATCTTCCGAACACCTAATGGGAGCTAACTCTCACTATTTCTCTTTATCTAATATCTCAAAACTTGTCTTTAATGTATTTCCATCAGCATCCACCAAAGTAAGTGTATGTTGTCCGGCAGATGGGTTTAATGCTATCTGATGATAATCTTTGGTAACCCCAATATATTGATCGTCCAGATGCCAGAATATCTTCATCCCGGCCTGGCGATGTGCGGCATTGCATATCATCCGGCCGCGCTTGCCATCAGCTTCCAGCGGTATGTAAATTTTAGCGCCTTCTTTGGGGTAGATGAGTTCCATCGGTTGTATTTTATCTGTCGATGCGCAATCAGCCCTAAATGGCGGTAAGCTATGGTATTGATAATTCTTGGCTTTGTAATAATATTCCATGGCTGGCGGCAACACAAACCAGCTGCGGTTTACTATCTGGTCGGGGGCAACGCAATCACTGTTAACCTGCCATTGCCCGGTCTTATCTAAATGCACCAACTGGTGATAAGGACAAACAGGCGACCTTAACCCGGCTTTGGGAACATACATTTCATCCGTATCAGTACAATACTCACCTGCACGGTAGCCACTTTGCCTGCAAACGCTTATCCTAACCATTTCGCCGGTTGGCATATCAAACCAGTCGCGGGTTACGGGCAATAGCCTGAATATTTCAAATAGCGCCGGGGCTGCGGTGTTAATGCCCGTTAAACCCGTGCGCCCCTCGCCGGATGTATTACCCACCCATACCCCAACTACATATTTTGGTGTTATACCAATAGCCCAACCATCGCGAAAGCCAAAACTTGTTCCCGTTTTCCAGGCAATGCGTTGTGTTGAGCCAAATTGCTGCCATAACATTTCTTCGCCGGGGCGCATCACCTCTTCCATGGCCTGCATGGTGTAATAAATTGATCCGGCATCCAACAATCCCGAGTTTTCTAATTGTGGCTTTGAAGCAGGCTTATTGGCATATACAGGTGAATGATAATCCGCAGGATCATATTTACCCCGGTATTTATCGTAATGATCAAGCACCCTTGCCATATCCGCGTAAGCGCCGGAAAGTTCCCATAGCGTATTTTCGCCACCGCCTAATATTAGTGATAAGCCATAATAATCAGCGGGTTGTTTTAATGTGGTGATACCCGCCTTTTTCAAAAAATCATAAAAACGCTCGTACTTATACTTTTGCAGCATTTTTACGGCAGGGACATTTAACGAGCGGGCCAATGCGCGTGAGGCCGGTACCGCGCCATCATAACCTAAATCAAAATTTTCGGGATGATAACCCGCTATTTGGGTAGGGATGTCGGGCATTAGAGTATTGGGCAATATATAACCATCATGCAGCATAGCGGCGTACAGCAATGGTTTTAGTGTACTGCCGGGACTGCGTGGTGCATTAATAACATCTACATTACTCTCCAAACTGGTATCTTCCGGATGATAAATATTGCCTGCGTAGGCTATCGTAGCGCCGGTTTCAACATCCAAAACTATAGCTGCAATGTTATTGATGTGATTTGCAGCTAATACCTGGTGATGCCTTTCAATAATATCGCTTACCTGTTGTTGTAGCTCCGCTTTTATGGTGGTGGTTATGCGGGTTGGGCCAACATGAACGCCACTTTGGCAATCCTGTTTAAATCGCTCTAATAAATGCGGTGCAAGTATGGGCAGCGGTAAAGGCTTATCGGGCATTGGCTCGAGCTTGGCAAGGTAGGCAGTGTTTTTATCGATAATACCTTGTTTGTTTAGTTTATCGAGTAACAGGTTTCTCTTCTTTAACAGGATATTCCTGTTTTTGCCGGGATGGACCAGCGAAGGCGAATTAGGTAAAACAGCCAATGCTGCCATCTCGCCCCATGATAATTGATTAGGATCTCTTCCAAAATACCGCCACGATGCGGCATCTAATCCTACCACATTACTGCCGAAGGGTGCATTGCTGGCATACAGCGCCAGTATTTCCTGCTTGCTATAGGTAACTTCCAGCCTTAGCGCCATCACCATTTCCAATAGCTTATTAAAAAAGGTACGGTGATGATGGGTAGCTATCCTGATGACCTGCATGGTTAAGGTACTGCCACCGCTGCTAATATGCCTTGCTCTTAGGTTTTGCACGATCGCCCTGCCAAAAGCCAGGAAATCAACACCCGGATGATGCTCAAAACGCTTATCCTCAAACGCGATAATGCATTGCTTAAACTTTTCGGGCACCAAAGTATCATACGGAAAGCGCCACTGTCCATCGGGAGCAATAGCCGCCCCCAACAATTGCCCTTTATCATCATCAATAATGTATGATGTGGGGCTATTGAACAGCCTTTTGGGCAGGCAAAACCAAAAAAGCAGGAACAACACCAGCAATGATAAAATCATCACCAGCCTTTTATTGCTAAGCCAAGCCGGCCGCCTTTTAAGCAAATACATACATCCCTACTTTACAACCTTTACCCATTTGCCTTTTTGCAGCGCGTTAATTGATGCGTTATACATGGCTTCGCAATACGTTGCCGGTAAATAATATTGCCCGGTATATGAGGCGTTAAGCATTACATAATAGGTTACTTCCTTCCCTTCATCCAGGCTAAAATAAGTGTTGACGCGGTCATCCCGAATATCAATATAATCGGATGGCGACGATTTAAATGCCTCATCATTATTCATCATCCGGGTGTTTAATATTTCCCAACCAGATGGGAATATCTGCGTCAACGCCATGTTTTCATAATTGCCCTTGTGCCCGGGATTTTTGATAGTTACCTGCGCCACGAAATCTGTGCCTTGTTTAATACTGGTCACGCTTAGCGGTTGGCCTTTTAGGGTGATGTAATTAACTTCCATTCTCAGCACATCGTCGTTATTTACACTTGCCGGTTCTTGTCCGGGTGCTGGTTGACCTTGTTGGGTTAGTTTAAGATATAAAATATTATTGCCCCTGTTTTTTATGCTGATGTTGCCTCCATTAACAGCAAGCGGCAATTGCCACAAATAATAATTGGAGTTAACGGCGGTTGTGCCATAGTTAAACATCAGCTTGCTGCCGTTTTTATTTTGCCCGCAATATTGCGCAACAGCCAGTAGGGCATAAGCAGTAGTTTGAGTGCTATACCAATCATCTTTGGATAAATGTGCGGCTACAGTTTGAAGCATAGCCGCTGCTTTGGCATGTTGTCCCAATAAAGTCAGCGTTTCAAGTATCATGGCCTCATCACGCAGATCAGAGCCATAAGTTCCATATAATTGATCATAAGGTTTGATGGTGGTTGGCAAGCCGTTTATCATCTGCAAACCAATCTCCGGCTGGCCTGCCAACTTGTATGCCGCCGCCAAACGCCATTTAGCCTGCGGACTGATATATTTAAACTCCTTCAGCCTGTTCATGGCACCCAGTTCAGGTACACGGGCCAATGCCAGTAGGTATAAACGATAAGCCTGTACCAAATCCGCACCGTAGAAGCCGCGGGTATCGGGAGCCCAGTTAACCGCTTTTTGTTTTTGAAAACGCTTCCAGTTATCTAAAAAGCCAACCGGAAGGGTATAACCCTTGGCCTGCGCTGCCAGCATAAAATGACCTGCATAATCGGTACACCATTCGTCCACATCACTTTCGCCCGGCCAGTAGCTTAAGCCACCCTCCCTAACCTGGAAACTGCTGAGTTTGTTAATAGCCAGTTTGATATTCCTTTCTGTTTCGGCCTTTTGGCGTGGCGAAAGATCAACCAGTTGATCCAGATACAATTGCGGGAATGCAGACGAGGTGGTTTGCTCCACACAACCATGCGGATAATCAATTAAATAGGCTAAGCGTTTGGCCAGGTTTAAGGCTGGTACCGATGAAACCTCCAGCGTAGCTTTATTGGTGCCGCTCATGCCAATTGGCGTGTAGCTGGTATTCCAAACTTCGCCCGGTTTAATCTCCTTCTGGAAAGTTTTGGTGATGGGTGGATTAGGATTGCGGACATTCAGTTCCACATCGTAATCCGCAACCTCGTTGCCGCTTCTGGCAGTGATCTTTACTTTGCCGATGCCTACAAAATTCTTAACGTCAAGATCAAAAGTAACCATTTGATCGCCGGGAGAATTGAAGGTTAGAGTTTGCTTATCCGCGCCCTGTAAATTACTAAAGGCATTTGATTGCACCTGTACTGTAACTGTCTTAATGTTTTTCTCCATCGCAAACACAGTTACCGGTAGTTTGAATTTTTCGGTTGGACCTAACACGCGCGGCAAAGTAGCTATCAGCATTAATGGCTTTTTAACAGCCACCGCCTTTTCGGCAAAGCCATAAGCGCCATCATGCCCTGCAATTACCATGGTACGCACCGAACCAATGTATTGCGGTAAGGTGAATTTATGCGTTTGTTTTTCGCCGCTATTTAAATGAAACGGACCAAGGAATTTCACCACCGGTTTAAAGCGATTGACCGATACATTCTGATTATTATTCAAGGCCTCATCACCGCCGATACTTAGTATGCGTTCCAGTTCGCCGCCATAGGCGCCAATTACATAATCGTACAGATCCCATGTTTTAACGCCCAATGCTTCTCGTGCATAAAAAGTTTCATGCGGATCGGGGGTTTTAAAATTGGTGAGGTCTAACAAGCCCTCATCAACAATGGCAATAGTATAGGTCATTTCCTTGCCGTTAGCTTCTGAAACGGTTATGGCCGATGTGCTTTCCGGCCTGATCTTATCCGGCATATTAATAACCGGTTTTAACACTGTACCCGGATCATTTACGATTAGCGGAATAACACCATACATGCGTATGGGTAGGTCATTTATTGTTTGTGAATGATGCTGCAACATGGTTACGTTAACAAAAACGTTTGGCGCCATGCTGCCATCTACCTTAAAGCTGTAAACCGTTTGCCCCTGGTGCGTATCTATCCAAACTGAACGGATGATTTTGCTGCCATTTTCAAAACTAATAAGCGCGCGGCCATCATTACCTGTCGGGATAGTAAGCGTACAGGTTTCGCCCACTTTATAACTTTTTTTGTCGGATGCAAAGGAGAGCATGGTGGCATCAGTCGCGTTGCCTTGTTGCATGCGTTCGGCATAATCTACATAAACAATTTTACCGGTGGAGTGCCCGGTTTGCTCATCTTTTACACGAATCAAATATCTACCCCAATTATTTTCACTTAAATTCAAATCCCATTTACCCCGGCCATTAACCAATTGAACGCTCTGAGTGCTTACCAAACTGTTATATTGATTTTGAGTGAAGTTACTCAGATCATTGCCTGTTTGATCCCACCACCAACGCCATTGTATCTTATACAATTCAACGGTTACATTGCGGGTACCACTGAACGGGTTTCCATTAACGTCTACATCTGCAATATCAATTGGGTTGTCATGATTGGTAGGTAACATGCCTGTATATTCGCCGCCTTCGGGTGTTTTAATACCAACGTAGCCGGTATAAGCATTGTAAGGCAACTCCACCTGTTGTATACTGAAATTACCGCCTGGTTCAAAAACCTTAATCAAAAAATTAGCCCGTAATTGCCCCGGAGCCTGTTTATCTACATGGATATTGGCATTTACGGTGGCTATGCCGTCGGCATTTAAACGGTTATCAAAAACGGTTTGTGTTTGGGTGTTAAAAGCAAGCGTTGGGTCATCGAACACATAATCGTTAAAACCTTTAAAGCGGGTAACCTGCGGACTAACAAAGGCATCAACCTTAGCTTTCAAATTTTGCGCCGCACCACCGAATAACCAGGTTGCTTTTAGCGTACCACTAACATCGCTGCCTTTGGTAAGTGCCGTTTTTCCACCGAAGTCCAGCGCTATCTTCATGCGGTTAGGCATAATGGTTTCTACCTTCAGGTTCTTGTCAAACTCGGCACCGCCAACTTTAACTTTAGCCGTCCATGTACCCGTTGGCGATGACGTTGTGGTAGCAGTATGGAAACTATAAAAACCATCAACTGAGCTGGTGCGTGTAATCCTTTTATACAACTGGCCCGCAGGATTATAAAACTCAAACAGCACAGGATGATCCGGTGGCAGGGTTTTAAGCTTATCCTCTAAAATAAAAGAGACAAAGATTGAATCACCGGGCCGCCAAACCCCACGATCGCCATAAATAAAACCCTTTAAACCATTCTGGATCTGCTCGCCGCCCACGTCAAACTTTGAAAGCAATAAGGCGCTGCCATCATCTAATTTTAAATATCCGCGTTCATCGCCTTTTTTAGCTACCAGCAAAAAAGGTTTATGTTTCAGGCTGATATTGGCAAAGCCATTAGCATCGGATATAGCTCTGGCCACCATCTGGTGTTGATAATCGAGTAGGGTAACTTCAACGCCTTGCATCGGCGCGGCATCCATAATATTGGTTACCGCAACCAGCATGTTATTATCGTTACCTTTTTTTGCGATGAGGCCAATATTTGAAGCAATGATATTTCTTACCGCCCATTTATCTTTGGTATAAAAAGAGCTGGTGCAAGGGTCATCTTTATCCTTCCAATTGTACCCATTGGGGTAATAACTATCATATCGCGCCCAAAAGGTATCATCGTCATCTAAACTTGTTCCTGATGAGTTGCCGCTACCACCTTCTTCGTCGCCTTCGTCATCACCCTCGTCAGTATCAGTTTTGCTAACAGTTGTGCCGCCATTAACCTTGCAATTGAACAGTGAATATTCTTTACGGTAACCGATGATAACCCGGTAAATGGCCCCCGGCTCAGTATGCATCAAATGATCCAGATCCAGCATGAAACGGTTGGTCTTGGTCAGATCGGTGTTTTTATCGTCATCCAACCTGATGGTAGTTTGCAGCACGGGTTTACCCACCTGCCGTAGGCCATCTTCGCCGGTCAGGTCGTTATTTTGCAAAAACTGGGGTACGTTGTTTTCATATATTTTGATGATGCTCACATCCACCGCTTTCAAATTAGCCGCTTCAAAAGGCAACGTTAATCTTCCTGAATCAGGCATGATAACGCCTTTACCGGGGATGGTTACCGTAGGCAAGCGATTCTCAAAAAATACATTGCCGGTAAAACCCTGGGCTATTTTATTATGACTGATGTCGCTCACGCCTTCGTTAACAAAAGCAGTGTAGCTGCCTTGCAAATGTTCAGGCGCGTATATTTTAACTAAACTACCGTCAATAGTATAAGCAGCATCGGCAATATTATTGATGCCGGTTAAGCCGGTAAGTTCCTGCCCAATGAGTATCGGGTTTGAAAACTGTACCTCTACATATTGATCCTGGTCCTGCACCGCGCGGATATTTAGTACCTTAAATACGCCTACGGCAGGTATCTCAAATTCCTTAGTGCCTTTGGTATCGATGTTTAAGCCTGCACCATCCCAGTTTACGGTAAGTGTAGATGAGCCTTTCAGCGGTCTGCTGATATTATCAATGGTAAAGGTATGCGTGTTATTAGCGTCATCATGCTGCCAGGTAATCACCACGTTTGACGGATAATTCTTGCTGATGATCCGTTCAATACTTAAAGGCGCTTCCTTATCGGCTGTCTTGATCACACCAATCAGCTTCATTTTATCGAGCGAGGTGGTGGTAGCGGTTTGCAGGCCATTAAAGGTGATGGTATAATCGGGGCGAATAGTTTTAAACCAAAAGGTGAAGTGATCCATATCCGGCGGTACGCCGGTTACCTTGCTTAAATTAAAATCAGCCTGGTAATACTTGCCCGGGTCCATTTCTGTAGCCGGTTTAAATTCGATGGTTTGCGCATCAACCCAGTAGGCTTTTCCTCTTATAGATGGTGAGAAGCTAAAGGCGTCAGCATCCAGCGCTTCGTTCTTCACGTGACCGGTTTGCACATCGCCCGAGAGTTTAATGCGAATAGTGCCCGTGCGGGATATTACACCCGAAGTATAGGATTCCACATACTTACCAAACGCCGGATTTACCTTGTTTTTATGCTGATGCCTGACCAGCAACACCACGGCGATTACAAAAACGACAAAGATAGCAGCCAGAATAACCAGCCGTTTGCGAGGGTTTGAAAAGTAAGGTAAGAGGTTCATATTTATAGGCTATGCTAACCAAATATAACTATGAAAAATGATGTTTTTAAGTTTTAGAGAGATTGGTGAAAAATAAATATTAGGTTAGAATAACAATTGCCGGGTTTCGCAAATGCTCAATAATTC
>JABDDX010000036.1:0-577 GCA_013287375.1 Bacteroidota bacterium
TCGGCTTAATATATAAAGGTCGACTAGTTTGTTTCTACGATTACCAATGCGATTTAGGCAATGGTTGGGAAGATTATGGAACCTACGCCGGCGATAGCCAGGAAACGCGCTTAAAGGCACTTAAAATGGGCGCTAATCTGATCCAATATATCTTCACAAACCGATAATCCCCAACCGTTGATTTAAATGATTAACGGATTTCGCTGATGATTGATGAAAGAATTATAAATTAGCAATGCCAATCAACGCAATCAATAAATCATTTAAATCAGCGGTCTATGATAAAGGTAAAAGTTAACGATAAATACAATTTCGAGATTGATAAGAATAACGATGAACTATTAATCAATGGCGAAGTTGTTACTGCTGATGTAAAGCAATTGAATGCTTCAGCTTATCATATTATTGATCGCTTAAAATCATATAATGCCGAGGTGGTTAGCTTTAACGCTGCCGATAAAACTGCGGAAATAAAAGTTAACAATAACGTGTACACCGTATCGGTAAAAGATCAATTTGATGTATTATTGGATAAGTTGGGGCTAAATAATCTTAACAGCGCAAAAGTTAGCGAGGT
>JABDDX010000036.1:587-25757 GCA_013287375.1 Bacteroidota bacterium
CTGCCGATATTAACAAACGTTTAGCCGATCCTGTTAAAGGTATTTACGCTAAAGATAAATATGGCCACCCTATAAAGGATGCTGCTACATCACGCAAAAGTTAGCGAGGTAAAGGCTCCTATGCCTGGTCTGGTGCTAAAAGTATTTGTTACCGAAGGCAGCGAAGTGCTCAAAGGTGATAACCTGTTTATTTTAGAAGCCATGAAGATGGAAAATATCATAAAAGCTACTGCCGATGTTACCGTTAAAACGGTTAAAATAAAGCCAGGTGATAAAGTAGAAAAAGGACAGGTGTTGTTATTATTTAAGTAATTCCCAATTGTTATTCTGAGCGGCAGCGAAGAATCTATACGCTTGGGTGCTACTGTACACATTCTTCGTCCCTCAGAATGACAAGGATATTATTGCTTCATTCCTCGCAAACAAGTTTTTAAAAATCACTTTAAATAAAAAAGGCGAAAGGTAATACACCTTTCGCCTTTCAGCTTTTTATTAAGTTTTAAAGCTTAGTTTGCTTTAAATGCTTTTGCCTTTTTAACACCAAAATGAGGTTTTCCTTGTGGATGTATTTCCGGAGAACCTACAAGGTCCATCGCGCAACGGAAACCAACTTCAGCACTTGACTCATCTTCATCCATAAAGCGGCGGGTTGCTGGGTTTAACCAGTAAGCCAAATCGTTCCATGAACCACCTTTGTATACTTTAGACTGATCATGAGCCAAAGTAGTTGTACCATATAAGACCCTGTTAACAGTGTCATTGTAACCTCTTTGGTCAGCATTGTATGGCTTGCCAACTAAGTCGCTTCTAAGCGGCGGAGCTGCTGAATTTGCATTTGCAGGCTGACCGGCAACAGTTGCGCCACCAGTTGTTGTAGCAGCAGGGGCAGCACCACCTTGCGAAGCAATAAGCTCGGCGTATGTTAATTTTTTACGTGATGTAGCAGCATCCTTTATAGGGTGGCCATATTTATCTTTAGCGTAAATACCTTTAACAGGATCGGCTAAACGTTTGTTAGTATACTCGTTACCGCGGAAAGGGTTAAAGTCATCAACTTCGTCAGATGAGGTTTGGCGGTAGGTATCTTGTACCCATTCGTTAACATTACCTGCCATATTGTATAAACCAAAATCATTAGGTGGGTATGAACGTACAGGTGCGGTTATATCAGCCTTATCATTCAGGTAACCACCAACACCCGCATTATCACCTTCGCCACGTTTAAAGTTGGCTAGTATCATACCACGGGTTGCTTTTTTAGGTGAACGTACACCCAGGCCATTCCAGGGATATACTTTACCATCGTTAATATTTTCAAATTCAGTATTTCCTGCTAATGCTAAAGCTGCGTATTCCCACTCCGCTTCTGTTGGCAAACGGTAAGCTTGTTTCAAAATACCATCTTCTAAACGTACAGGTCTTACAGATTTGTTTTTTCCGGTAGTGTTGCCGGCATTCAAATCTGGTAACATTTTTTTACCATCAATACCAGCACCTCTGTATTGGCCATTCAAATACATATCGGTATTGAATGGAGCTTGACCTGCAGGTACAGCCGGAGCTTTACCTTTATTGTCTTTAGCTGATGCTAATATGCCTTTTTGCTGTAATATAAATTCGTTGGCACGGTCGGTACGCCATTGGCAGTAATCCTGCGCCTGATCCCATGATACACCAACTACCGGGTAATCCTGAAATGCTGGGTGCCTTAAATAATTTTGTACGTAAGGCTCATTATATGATAAAGGCCTGCGCCATACTAATGTATCCGGTAGGGCATCGTAGTATAGTTCATGATCCTGAGGGAAAGTAACGCTTATCCAGTGAAGGTAATCCAGCCAGTCCTGGTTCGAAACTTCAGTTTCGTCCATATAGAAAGAAGGGATTGTAACACGCTTGCGCACATTGTTATAATCAAAGGTGACGTCCTGATCGGCACTGCCACCCAATACAAATGTACCACCCTCAATAGGAACAAGGCCCGGACCCGGTGACGGGTGGGTTTGGCGGAACTTGGTATAAGAACCGTTAGCCCTATCATTGTAAGGAATGCCAGTTTTATCAGACTGTTGCTTTTTCGAACAACTGCTTAACAAGGCTACAACACCCAACATCACAAAAGCAGTTTTAGTAAAAAGTATTTTCATATTTTTACAGTTATATTAAAGATTTTAGAAGTGTAAATTTAAAAACATTTGGGTAAAAAGCTAACTTTTATACCCCGCAGGTCAAATTAAAAAAACCTGTTTAGGCTTTTAAACGTAAAGAGTGCAAGATGTGTTACATTTACACAAATATTTTTGAGGCAAAAGCATTTATGTTTATGCTTGCAAGCCCGAATGTGTTTTTAAATAAAGATTAAAATTAAATTGTCTCGATGATATTTTTTACTAAAAAAGGTCTGCTTGTTTCTGTTGTTTTGTTGTTGCCGGTTTTGACCTTTGCACAAACCACTTTAAATGGGAGTAATGGCAATGCTATTCCTATAGCAGTCCCATCGTTAACTATATCTCCCGATTCACGTTCTGGAGCTATGGGAGATGCAGGGGTAGCTTTATCACCAGATGTAAATGCCAATTACTGGAATCCCTCAAAATTAGCTTTCATACCTGATAATGATGTAGTAGGCGTATCATATAGCCCATGGTTGCGTAACCTGGTGCCTGATATTAGTTTATCATATCTGAGTTTCGCGCATAAATTAGATGACCGTAATACTATAGGGGCATCGTTACGCTATTTTAATATAGGTACCGTACAGCAAACCGGTAACGAAAATGAGCAACTGGGCAATTTTACACCATCCGAGCTTGCATTTGATGTATCGTTTGCGCGCAAATTTGGAGATGATTTTTCATTGGGGTTAACCTTGCGTTATATCCACTCTAATATATCTGATGGTTCTGCATCTACCCCAACGCAGGGGGCTGGTAATGCTGTGGCTGCTGATGTATCAGCTTATTATAAAAAGCCAAGCGGAGATGGCGGTTTATTTGCATTTGGTGCAGATATATCGAACATAGGATCAAAGGTAAGCTATTCCACAGCTGGGCCTGCTGAGTACTTACCTACTAATTTGCGTGTTGGCGCAGCTAATACCTGGGCATTGGATGATCTTAGCACATTTACACTAACTGCCGATATTAACAAACTTTTAGTACCAAGCAATGCCAATAGCGACGTATCGGTTCCTGCTGGTATTTTTCAATCTTTTTCGGATGTTAGCGCTGCTCAAGAGTTTAAAGAGATATACTATTCGGTAGGTGGCGAGTTTTGGTATAACCAGATATTTGCATTACGTAGTGGGTATTATTTTGAAAACAATGCAGTAGGCGGTCGCCATTACTTAACACTTGGCGTTGGGTTTAAATATAACGATTTTGGTTTCGATTTTTCATACCTGACAGCCACCCAGCAAAACAGCCCTTTGGCTAATACATTGCGTTTTTCATTAACAGCTAACTTTGGCGGTACTAAATAACAGTGGGAAAAATTAAAGTAGGTTTTGGGTTTGATGTACACCAGTTAAAGGAACAGCACCCTTTTGTTTTAGGCGGAGTTAATTTAGAGCATCACGCGGGTGCCTTTGGGCATTCGGATGCCGACGTATTATTGCATGCTATTTGCGATGCTTTGCTAGGCGCGGCTAACCTGCGCGATATTGGGTTCCATTTTTCTAATACGGATGCACGGTGGAAAGGCATTAGCAGCCTGGTATTATTGCAGCATGTGGTAGAATTATTAAAAGAGAAGAATTGGGAGATTGGCAACATTGATGCCATGGTTTGCCTCGAAGCCCCCAAAATAAATCCACACATCCCGGCAATGAAAATAAATATTGCCAAAGCCGCTGGCATCAGCGAAGAAGATATATCCATCAAAGCCACTACTAACGAGCAATTAGGTTTTATAGGCAGAGAAGAAGGCGTTGTTGCTTATGCTGTTTGTTTGATAGAGCGGACGGAGTTAAATTGATTGGCATCAGCTTTGTTTGGGCTAAAGCCACGTTTCAATTCTCTTAATCCGTTGACTAAAGTCAACGGCAATGATGAAAAGAAAAAATGTTGATTTCGTCGTGGTAGGATTATAGGCCTTAATCCCTAGCCGGACTTTAGCTAATGTCAGACTTTCAATTATTTTGATCCGTTGACTAAAGTCAACGACAGTGCTCACAAAAAGCAAGATTTAATATTCATTGCCGTCCCATTTATGGGGCGGATAACTAAATTAAAAAGCGAGGCTTTAGCCTAAATATTAGCTAAAGCCTCGCTTAATTTATTTTAATAATTATTAAAAATTAACTTTTCGCTGGCGATTCCTTCATCGTTACCGTACCTGTACGTTTTACAGTACCCCAACCACTAAGCTCACCTTTTAAAGCCCTGCGTATTGATTTAAACAACACGTAATACATTAACTGGCGCCATATAAAGCGTTGCGGGATAATATAAAGCAACTTTCTGTAATCTTCTTTCTCCATCCAGAAAGCAATAACGCCTACAATAAAATCAACCACAATAAAGGCAACGTAGTAGAATAATATTTTACCCGGATGACCGCCAAACAAGCCGAATATCATCAGCAAATCGGCAATCGGCGAGAACAATGGCAGTATGATCTGGAACAACAAAATGTTAGGCATGCCTATCATTCCAAAGAATTTATATTTCTTGTTAAACAAGGCATCTTTATTTTTCCAGAAGCTTTGTATTACGCCAAAACTCCAGCGGAAACGCTGTTTAAGCAAAATATTTACAGTCTCTGGCGCTTCGGTATACGCGATGGCCTCGGCACAATTTTTAACGATATAGCCCGCTTTAAGTATGCGCATAGTTAAATCGCAATCCTCAGCCAAAGTATCGTAAGTAAAGCCACCAGCTTTATAAATGGCTGATTTACGGAATGCGCCAATCGCACCCGGAACCACGGTAATACTATTAATCAGGTCGAATGCGCGCCTGTCCATATTCTGGGCGGTGATGTATTCAATGGCCTGGAAGTTGGTGATCATGTTGTGCGTATTACCAACCTTTACGGTACCTGCTACCGCGCCAATTTCTTCATCAATGAAATAAGTCATCAAATGGAAAACGGCATCCGTTTTTAGCTGTGTATCGGCATCAATACAAACTACAAATGCATTTTTAGCATGCGATATACCAAAGTTTAAGGCTGATGCTTTACCACCATTTGGTTTATCAAGTATCTGCACTAAAGGATTATCGCCAAAAGCTTTAGTTACAATTTCAAGCGTTTTGTCTTTTGATCCATCATTAATAAAAATGATCTCAAACTCGGGATAATCTGTTTTTAGTAAACTATCAATAGTTTTTACAACGGTAACCTCTTCGTTATAACCGGGCACAATAATACTTACCGGCGGTAATGGAATGTCATTCGGTGTTAAAGCATTGTATTTTTTGCTGTCGGCATATTGTTTTATGGCAAGTACACCAATAAGCACAACCCTGCCCAATGCCAAAAATATAGCAGTTAAAAACAGGTAGATTAAAAACCAATTGAGGTAAAATGAACCATTTACGTAAATGTTGTAAAAGAAACCCACAAAGCCGCTGTTTGCATCATCCTTAATAGGAGGCATTAACTCAGCTTTGGTTTTGTGCAGTACATCGGCAATGGTAGTAAACTGGTAACCATGGCTTTTGAAAAAGTGAATAATCTCGGGCAAAGCCTTAACAGTTTGCTCACGGGTTTCGCCACCGGCATCGTGTAATAACAGGAATGACCCCGCATCTTTTTGCCTTTCTACACGGGCAATAATACTATCAGCGGTAACGCCGGGATACCAATCCCATGGGTCAATAGATTCACCAACGGTGATATAGCTTTGCCTGCGCGCCTCAGCTACCGGGATAATTTCGGCCAATGTTTGCGGTTCAGCATCAGCATTATATGGTGGGCGGAATAAGATGGTACTGCGCCCTGTTACCGACTCGATAATACGGCGGGTTGCATTCAGCTCCAGGTTTACACGTTCTAAACTGATGGTTGAAATATCAGGATGATAATACGTGTGGTTACCAATTTCATGGCCTTCATCAAACTCGCGGCGTAGTATCTGTATATTCTTTTCGGCCATTGATCCTACCACAAAAAATGCAGCAGGTACATGCTCACGCTTTAAAATATCTAATATACGCGGGGTATAATCAGGGTCGGGGCCATCATCAAAAGTTAAACATATTTTGCCCGGCGCATAACCATAGCGGCGTATAACATATTTGGTAGGCAGTTTAATGTATTGTTGGTTGGTTATTACATAGGCGGATGTATCTAACTTTACATCAATTTGGCCTGCTACCGGGGTAGTTACCAAATCTAATACCTCGCCATCACCGGTGTAATCAATACGGTTATTTAAACCAACCTGGGTTAATCCTTTAATGTCAACGCCTGTTTTTCTTAATGAATCAATAGATAAGTTCTTTTGGAAGAAAGTCCACAAACGTGGATCTTCCGATCCTAAACGCCACAGGGCTACACCGCCGGTTGCCCAATCATCAGCCATACGGATGATGTTGAAATTGGTAGCGGCATCGGTAAAGTAAACGGTATGGGTAAGGCTATCTTCGCCCAAATAACTGTAATGCAGGTTGGCAGAGCTCGGATCATAACTGATCTTGCTTTTCATTTCCTGCGCGGTACTGATTGCCTGTTGGTAGCCTATTGTTTTACCTATACTTTTAGCAGGCCAATCATAAGCGCCGCCCTGTATGGTTAAAATAACTTTTTCGCTTGGTATTTTAGAGCATACAGCATCCAGGATTTCCTCTACCCAATGCTGATTTGACAGTTCTCCGGCGTTGCTGTTTTCATCATGCTGGTCAATAGCCATAATGAAAAGAAAATCGTTCATAGCCGCCAATTTAACCAGATCATACTGCTCATCCTCGGGGATCACATTTTGAGTAACAAGGAGGTTGTGAGCATGCAGGGTAGCATAAAGCTCTTTCTCAAACTCTATATAACTGGGGGTATTACGGTTGAGGATATTATCAAAATCAAGGTCGATACCATTGAAATTATATTTAGTTAATGCCCTTACAATACTGCCGATAAACGCTGTACGCGCTTTTTTACTTTTTACAATGCGGTCAACATCTTTAGTGTCAAAATCGCCGGTATTGCTGCTGTAGTTAACGTAGTTTGAAATGGATATTAATACCGGTTTTTTGTACCGTTTGTTAAGCCTTATTAAGCCTGTATCAATATTAGCGGTAATAGTATCAGCATTTTGGGTGATGGAAAAGCCTTCACTAACCACCATATCCAGTTTGGGCATATGGTCGGCGAGAGAGTTATAGGCCTGCGGGTCCCATGGCATATAAAAACCTGCGTTTATACGGTCTTTATTATTTGGCTGTTTAAGCTGATGCAAGCGTTTTGCACGCTCCATCTTTTTAATTTCGTTTACCTGTATGGTGAATTTTTTGTATTTGGCTGTCTTTTTTAGGGCCTCAATATTTTCCTTAGTTAAAGCTTTTGGTGCTTCATTTAAATTAGGAAGAGCAGGATATTGCTTTGATGTAATAGCTATTGCAGCAGCAACCAGTGCGCTGGCAAGTACCAATATTAATATACGGCTAACCCATTTAAAACGAAGCCACCGCCCCTTAGAATCAGCTTGAAAAACCTGCTTGTCTGACATTCAGTAAAAAAGTTTTAGGGAAAATTATTGAGTTGTGATTAGAGTTATATGCAATGCTAATGTTATTTATGTGTTTTAACGGCATCAACGCCCGAAAAATCAACACCACATTTACAGTTGCTGCCGCAGCCTTTTTTTGCAGACAGGCTTTTATATACCATGCGGCCTACATAAAATAATGCGGCTGCAAACAATACAAGAACTATAATTACCTGGAAATTCATGTCACAAATTTAATACATTTTACATTATATATACGTAAAGACAAACTAAATAGTATAAGGTTTACTTTTTTGCAAATGCCACAGTACCACCAACCCAGTCAAAATCCTGATTATAACGCACACCAATCATTTTACCACGGCTTAATCTTGCCAGGTTAATAGCAAGGGTTGGTTTTTTATCGCCGTTAGGCCACAAATATAGTAATCTGATCTCCATTTTTATGCCACCATCGGGTGCTTGAATAATAGGTTCATAATTTACTTTTTCCTGTAATATCCAGTTTTCGGGGTCTATGATTTCTTTAATATCATCTTCTGTCACATCAATAATTACGCCCTGGCCAGCAAAGGAGAAAAGTGGTTTCAGTACATAGTTTTCCAGATCAGCGGGGATGTTATCTAATTGATTTAAAAAAGTTGTTTTTGGTATGTAATCGCCCTTTAAATAAGGCATGGTAAATTTACTGATGCGATAAAACCAGTTAGGATGTGTTATCCATTCCACATCCAGTGGTTGGCGAATATCAACCACTTTTTTGAAGATGCCGGGATCGTTATCGATCTCATCAAATATCAGGCGGTTATATATACGTTTGATACGTTTTTTCTGTCCGTTTAATTCATAAAATAACTGGTCGCCCTGCTGTTGCAAATCACTTAATGAGACGATAGAAATGCCCAGTAATTGCTGTGTGATGTAAAAATCAATCAATGTTTTTTGATTAAACGCGTTAACATCCATCAGCACTACTTCATCAGGCCGGTAAGGGCCGATTATTGTTTTTTTAAGCAGATTAATATAGCTTTCTTTATCAAGCCCGCTAAAGTATGGTGCCCATTCATCATCCAACTCAAACACGGCTTTATAGGTATCGCCCAAAAAAGTTTGAAACCCATATAGTGAAGGGAAGCCTTGTAATTCAATTAATTTAGGAACTATATCGCCAGCTGCATCTTTACAAACGCCAAAGTCTAAAGCGATAAAGTGTGGATGATCATTCTCGTTGGCAACACGCCATTTATCGGGAATAGAACGCTCGGTTAATTGTTTGAAATTGGGTTGGAGAATGGTTTTGATAATGTCATCTCCGGCAGTGATCAATTTATTTTTAAAATCATCCGTTAAAAATATAGGCGTTTCCGCAATCCTGAAATCAATGCTAGCTGGTGTAGCATCATGCAGTTTATCAAGTAACTGTTGATACTTTTCATCGCTGAAGTTTTGATTGTAAGTTTTGCGGGTGGATGGGATCATAACTGCTTTGCTGTTTTTGTCATTGCGAGGAACGAAGCAATCGCGAACTTGCAAGGTGGCTTTTCTACGTGCGATTGCTTCGTTCCTCGCAATGATAATTAAATATACATGATATTGTCATTGGAATGACGTGCTGATTAACTTTCCTGCAAACTCAAAATCGCCTCATCCAAAAAGTTAGGTATCATGGTGTTTTGGGTGTGCTGTAGCTTATCTTCATCATCTAATAATTCCAGCATTTGGGTGTACTTGTCGCGGCCGTGTTCGTCAATCACCTCTTTTTTCCTGTCGGGATCTAAGAGGAGCGACCTCATACCTTTGGGGTCAGCTTCAGGATGGAACTGTGTGCCCACAAAGTATTCGCTGAAACGTATAGCCATCATCGCCCTCGGCAAATCAATATGCGGGCGTTGCTTTTCTATTGCCAGTAATTGCATGCCCATATCGGTGAATTGTTTTTCATTTGGGTTGATGACCTGCCAGCTGCGCGAATCCACCGCATAAAAAGGATCGTCCAGGTTTTTAAAAGTTTGATCTTTTTTGCCTGCTGAGGTTTGATGAACGGGCAAAATGCCAAAAGATGCCGAAATGCGTTGGTTGATATAACCTAATTGATACCTGCGACAGATCAATTGAAACGAGTGGCAAACAAAAAACACATACTTTTTCTGCGAATCATCCGATTGGTTGTGATCTTCTAACTGTGTTATCAAATTAAAATACTTTTTCTCCCATTCCGAACCCTCACTATCCAGCGGGCTGCCCGGTCCACCGCTTGATAGATAAATATCAAATTCAAGCCCGGGCACTTCGCAGTTTTTGCGCACATCAAAAAGCTCGTAAGTCAGGTCGAGCTCATGTTGGGTTTTATAGCGCTCTAATATTTCTTTAAAACCACGTATACCCTCGTTCTCGATGCCATTGTAAAGGTCTAATATGGCTACTTTTATTGGTGGTTTATCTGTATTTATCATCTAATTTAAATCCCCTTTAATGTTTGCGATGTAATATAATCAACCACATCAATAAAACTGTTATTTTGGTTATAAACGGCTAGCTGTCTGTCGGCACCGGTGCCATGTTCCAGTATTTTGTGTACATATTGCAGATCTTCGCGACAGCCGAGGTCATCCACCACGTCATCAACAAAATCCAGCAATTCCAATACTAGTGCACGGGTATTTACCTCCATTTCCTTACCGAAATCGATCATTTTACCATCAATGCCATAACGGGCCGCCCGCCATTTGTTTTCGTTAATCAAGGCACGGTTGTAGGTAATAAATGCCATGTTTTGTTGTCGAAGTTTATATAGCTTAGCACATAACGCCTGAAAAAGCGCCACAAAAGCCATAGTTTCATCAACCAGCATAGGGCAGTCGCAGATCCTGAATTCGATAGTTTCGAAAAAAGGATGTACACGGATATCCCACCATATTTTTTTAGCATTATCAATACAATTGGTTTTTACCAGCAATTTGATGTAGCGGTCGTACTCTTCAATGCTGTTAAAGTAATCCGGTATACCGGTACGCGGAAATTTATCAAAAACTTTAGTCCGGAATGATTTGAAGCCGGTATTGCGAGCCTCCCAAAATGGTGAGTTAGTCGACAGCGCAAACACATGCGGCAAAAAGTAACGAACCTGGTTGGCAATATGTATAGCCAGATCGCGCGATTGAATACCCACATGCACATGCAGCCCGAAAATAAGATTAGAACGAGCAGCCTCCTGCATCTCATCAACAATCTCAAAATACCGTGGATGATCTGTAATTAACTGATGTTGCCAGTGTGAAAAAGGGTGAGTGCCCGCCGCGCCAATACGGAGGCCAAGGTCACCGGCTAACTGGGCAACTGTGCCACGTAGTTTACCAACTTCGGCACGGGCCTCGGCAGTGTTGCGGCAAATTTTGGTGCCAACTTCTACCACAGCCTGATGCATTTCTGCCTTTACCTGGTCTTCATGTACCTTTTGGGCACCCTCAACAATTTTTTGCTCATGCGATTTTAGTTCCCGGGTTACCGGGTCTATCACCATGAATTCTTCTTCAACGCCTAAGGTAAACTCGTTCATAATTGTTGAAATTTTTAATATTTTTTGTCATTTCGACCGGAGGGAGAAAATCTTCTGCTGTATGCAAGCGGTTATGCTTGGCGAAGAAGATTTTCTCCCCTCTGGTCGAAATGACAAAGGGTTATTTTTTGGCCACAGGTTTCTTCACTGTCTTCGTTTTTACCACTTTCTTTTCATCAGCAATCTCATGATGTATCTCACCTTTGCTTGCTTCTTTTTTGTCGGCCTTCTTCTCTATCTTTTTCTCTGATGATAATAAATGCTCTTTAGCGGCACTTGTTTTTACAAACTCGCCCCAGGTAAGGTTGTCAATGCCATCTTTTTGTTTTTTAGCGCGCTCAATAGCATAATCCGCGGCGGTTTCAACCACCCATTCAAAGTTTGATTGGCCTACACTGGTAACTTCGGCATCAGGCGCGGGGTTGCAAAAATCAATCGCGTAGGGGATACCATCCCGTACAGCAAATTCAACGGTGTTAAAATCGTAGCCTAAGTATTTATTGAGTTTTATTACATAATCCTTAACGGTATCCAGCAATCTTTTTGCCGCCGGGGCTTTGCCGTGCTCGTATCGCAGGTGATGCGGATTGCGTGGCTCATATTGCATAATTCGCACATGTTTGCCGCCAATGCAATAACAACGGAAGTAATCATCAAACTTTATTTCTTCCTGCAGCATCATTACATATTGTTTGGTTTGGTCGTATTTATCCCAAAGGTCATCCAGGTTGTTGATTTGGTAAACTTCTTTCCAACCGCCACCATCAAATGGTTTCATATAGGCGGGGAAACCTACATATTTAAAAATACCATCCCAATCCAGCGGATAAGCCAGGTTGCGAAAAGATCGGTCTGTTGTATCATCAGGCAAATCTTTTGATGGCAGGATAACGGTTTTAGGCACCGGTACCCCAAGCTTTACAGCAAGTGCGTTGTTAAAGAATTTTTCATCAGCGCTCCACCAAAAGGGATTGTTAATTACTGCAGTACCACAAATAGCCGCGTTTTTTAAGGTTGCCCGATAGAAGGGCACATCCTGCGAAATACGGTCGATGATTACCGCGTAATCCAACGGTTCGGCCTGCATCACTTTATCAATACGGACAAACTCTGCCGTAATATTTTTCTCTGCCTTTTGATTAACACGGTCAACAAATGCCTGTGGGAATGAATTTTCCTGACCGAATAAGATGCCTATTTTTTTCATGGTAGATATATTTTATCCTGGTTCTTGATTCTTTACTCTAGCTTCTAAATAGTTGATAAATAGTGCGGAAACATCGCCTTCCATACCGGCCAGTCATGCGTGGCATTTGGGCGAATATCCAACCAATGATTAATATGCTTTTCCTTTAAAATGTTTGATAGCCGGACGTTATCGCCCAAACAAATATCATGTTCGGCAGTACCTAAAATGATGTTCATTTGCCAAAGCTCGTGTTGGTTGTTTCCGGGTAAAAAATCTACGGGGTTGTTGTAAAATACATTGTCGTCATAATATCCATCGGTAAATTGCCGCATATCAAAAGCGCCGCTCATACTAAATAAATGCCCCGACCTTTCAGGATGTTTTAAAGCGAAATTTGCTGCATGGTATCCGCCGAAACTGCATCCCGCGAGGGCTACTTTACTTACGCCGGTTTCGTGTATGGCCCAGGGTGCAAGTTCATCGTACAGCATTTTATCGTACCATGCATAGTTGCGCGCCCTATCTGCCGGAAGAATGCCTTTGTTGTACCAGGTTAACCAGTCCAAACTATCGGGACAATAAATTTTAACCAGTCCCTCATCAATAAACCAGCGGACGCTATCAATCAAGCCTTCGTCTTTATTTTGGAAATAACGGCCTTGCGAGGTAGGGAATAATATCACCGGATAACCCCTGTCGCCAAAAACAAGCATTTCCACATCATGGTTCAGGTTTGGTGAGTACCAACGGTGATATTTTTCGGTCAAATGAAAAAAAGTTTACTGATGTAAGTTAAATAAATATTTAATGAAACGGAAATCTTACCGGTAATGCTTTATAAATAGTTAACAGAATAGTTACACAGTGAAAATGAACGTTCAATTGCCTTATTGGCCATATTTAATAGTGGTAATCAATTTGTTACAGGTTGGGGATTAACAATAGCCAAATGGTGTAGTTTAACCTATATAAGTCACAATAGTTCAACTTACACCAATTTATTAAAAAGATGAAAAATCCTATTATTATCACCGTTTTTTTAGTGCTATCGTCCATGTTGGCCAAAGCACAGGTAAATTCCAAACAGCAAGCAAAGGCCGATAGCGTTATAAAGATCATTCCGGTTGGGGAAGGCCGGCATTCTTCATTCCTGTATACTATTGGCGGCCAACTGGCAACCTCCGATGACGTAAAACTGAGGTTACTGGCATATGCGCCTTCGGCACCGGACATATCCAAAGCAAAAAGCGAGATCGCCTGGGCACAGGTTTCAGGGGGGATGTTTTTAGTATCGTCAATAGGTGCCACAATTGAGTATATACACAATAATAAGCTGGCGGGAGCTTCATCAGGTTTTGTTAATGGCCAGGCCACCACTATTTACCAGCATCATAATTTAACGGGTGCGTATGTGCTTACCGGTATTGCCACAGGCTTTTTAATTGCTGGTATAGTACATATGGTAAACGCCAGTCATCATGTTAGTAAAGCGGTTAGTATTTATAATGAACGTTTTCAATAAAGTAATTTATTACCCAGATTAAAGCCCTCAATTGAGGGCTTTCTTTGTTTATAAAAAGATAGTTTAAATTTGCAGCCTTAATTTAATAATAAAAAGAGATGTATTTGGGTTGGAGCGAGGTTGAGATGATAATAATTGAAGATAAGCTAACAGTAAATTCAGTATTGCTTAAACGCGAAGTGATTTGCGATGTACTGATGCCTGAAGATATTGATAATACCCAGCTGCTAAGCCTATTGTTATTAAACGACGGCCAGGAAACAGAAGCTTTACAAGTTAAACAAACCTTGCAAAATCTTTATAATAATAACAGCATTAATCCGCTGGTTATTGTTGCTATACATGCCGGCGATGAACGTTTACAGGAATACGGGGTAGCTAACAGGCCCGATTTTAAAAATCGCGGAGATAAAGCAGATTTATATACCCAATTTATAATAACCGAACTATTGCCTGCTATTAAGAACTTACTACCCCGACAAGAATTTAAAACGACTGCTTTTGCGGGATTTTCTTTAGGAGGGCTGTCTGCATTGGATATTACCTGGAATAACGCTGAGTTGTTTGATAAAGTAGGTGTGTTCTCGGGGGCATTATGGTGGAGGAGTAAGGAAATAGGTAAAGGCTATACGGATGCAGACCGTATTGCGCACGCAATGATGAGGGAAACAACAGATAATCCCGAACTTAAATTCTGGCTGCAAACGGGTACTAAAGACGAAGCAGCCGATCGGAATAATAACGGCATTATTGATTCGATTGATGATACCATCGACCTGATTAAAGAGCTTGAAGCCAAAGGCTATAAACGCCCTGAAGATATAAATTATGTTGAGGTGGTTGGCGGCAGCCACGATGCTGCTACATGGACCAAAGTTATGCCTAAGTTTTTGTGCTGGGCATTTGGGAAATAGGCATTTTTGTGTAGCTTTAATTAAAAGCTTAACCTAATGTATTGCAAATTCATCTTATTTATACTGTTGATGATGTGTGGTTTACAAAGCCGCGCCCAGAACTATGTAAAAGAAATTCTTCACCAAAAAATACCCGTTGAATATACTGGTAAACCAATTGATGCTTATGAATTTAAAGATGCAGGTGGTGTGCACATATACCTGGTGACTAAGGTTGAAGATACTACCAGGATAACCATATTTGGTTATGGTTATACCAAGGTTAATGACAAATTTGTTTTAGATTGGAAGATAACTGATTTCTCGGGAGATAATGTGCTGTTATACTATCCATATACCAAAATTACGGATATTGATAAAGATGGATTGATGGAATCGGTTTTTGTGTATCAAGTTGATCCGAACGATGGCATGGGATCAACTTTTAAAGTGATGTTACATTATAAAAACAAAAAGTATGTTTTGCGTGTCCATATTCCGGAGCTTGATGAAGATGAGTATGTGGAAACATATGATAAATCATTCAATACCCTGCCTCCGGTGATAAAGAAATATATCGCGTCTTATTGGAACAATGTTGCCAGGCATGAGCATTTACGCGGAACGGAGTGGTATGAAATCGGGAAGAATTAAGAAAAAGAGGAATTAAGGTAACCGGGTTCATTTGTCATTATTACTCAATATGTTGCAAACGCTTGAAATTCTCATATATTAAGCGTACCTTTGCGCCAAAATTAGAGGCGCATTTCAATGCAAAAAATAAGAAACATAGCGATTATCGCTCACGTTGACCACGGTAAAACTACTTTGGTTGATAAAATCCTACATGCTTGTTCAATTTTCAGGGACAACGAATCAACCGGTGAACTGATACTGGATAACAACGACCTTGAACGCGAGCGTGGTATTACCATCGTGTCAAAAAACGTATCGGTAATGTACAAAGATGTTAAGATCAACATCATTGACACACCTGGTCACGCCGATTTTGGCGGTGAGGTTGAACGTGTATTAAAAATGGCTGACGGCGTTTTATTACTTTGCGATGCTTTTGAAGGCGCTATGCCTCAAACACGTTTCGTAACACAAAAGGCTTTGGCTTTAGGCTTAAAACCAATTGTGGTTGTAAACAAGGTTGACAAAGAAAACTGTCGCCCTGAAGAAGTTTACGAACAAATATTTGAATTATTCTTCAACCTTGAAGCTACTGAAGATCAGCTGGATTTCCCGGTTATCTACGGTTCATCAAAACAAGGCTGGATGAGCACAGATTACAAACAACCTACTACTGATATATTCCCGTTAATGGATGCTATCCTGGAAAACATTCCACCGGCACCAATTAACGAAGGTACTTTGCAAATGCAAATCACTTCTTTGGATTATTCTTCATTCGTAGGCCGTATTGCTATCGGTCGTGTGGCTCGTGGTACCATTAAAGAAGGTATGCCGGTATCGTTAGTAAAACGCGATGGTAAAATTCAAAAAACAAGAATTAAAGAATTATACACTTTTGAAGGCTTAGGTAAGGTTAAAGCTACCGAAGTTAGCGCAGGTGATATTTGCGCAGTTGTAGGTATTGAAGGTTTTGATATTGGCGATACCATTGCTGATTTTGAAAAACCAGAACAACTGGAAGTAATACATATTGATGAGCCAACAATGAATATGTTGTTCACCATCAATACTTCACCTTTCTTTGGTAAAGAAGGTAAATTTGTTACTTCACGCCACTTACGTGATCGTTTATACAAAGAAATGGAAAAAAACCTGGCGCTTAAGGTTGTTGAAACCGAATCGCCTGATTCATACTTAGTGTATGGTCGTGGTATTCTCCATTTATCAGTATTGATCGAGACTATGCGTCGCGAAGGCTATGAATTACAGGTAGGCCAGCCACAGGTTATCATCAAAGAAATTGATGGTGTTAAATGTGAGCCGGTTGAAACCCTGATTGTTGATGTACCGGGTGATGTTGCTGGTAAAGTAATTGAGCTGGTAACACAACGCAAAGGCGACCTGTTGGTAATGGAGCCAAAAGGCGATTTACAACACTTAGAGTTTGATATTCCTGCACGCGGTATTATCGGTTTGCGTAACAACGTATTAACGGCTACAGGTGGCGAGGCTATCATGGCTCACCGTTTTAAAGCTTATGAGCCGTGGAAAGGTCAAATCCCTGGCCGTTTAAATGGTGTATTAGTATCAATGGATACTGGTAAAACTACCGCTTTCGCAATTGACAAATTACAGGATCGTGGTCGTTTCCACATTGATCCGGGAGTTGATGTTTACGAAGGACAGGTTTTAGGCGAGCATATCCGTGATAACGATTTGGTTATTAACTTAACCAAAGGCAAGCAGTTAACCAACATGCGTGCATCAGGTAGCGATACCAACGTACGTATAGCACCAGCTATCAAATTCTCGTTAGAAGAATCAATGGAGTATATCCAGGCTGATGAATACATTGAGGTTACACCGCAAAGCATCCGTTTACGTAAAATCTATTTGAACGAAAACGAGCGTAGAATTAACGCTAAAAAATTCCAATCTCAATAATTACTGATATTGATTTAATACAAAAAGGGGCAAATTTATTTGCCCCTTTTTTTGTGTAAAACATATTAAGAGATCCAATCCTGATAATGGTATAATTACCAACATCGAAACTTTTTTCTTATTAATTATTTAACATGTTTTAACAGAAATGTTACACGCATTGTTGGTTAATAATTTATAGTATTGTTTTGTTAAACCTATAACTAAAACAATAACAAAAACTATGAAAACCTATTCCTTAAATTACCGCAAAACCGGTATGGTGTTAGCGGCGACAGTGTTTATTGCATTGTTATTTACATCTTGTAAAAAAGGAGCTTTAGACAAAGCTTCTCCAACCCTTGGTAAAATATCTTCTACAACTACCCCTTATCCTGGCTCAGTTGCCAGCACAATTTCAAACGGATTGATCGCTTATTGGCCATTGAGTAATATTACCAATGACCTATCGGGCAATGGGTATAATGGAACAGCAAGTAATGTTACAGCCACTACTGACAGGGCTGGAAACACTTCTGGGGCTTATGCTTTCAATGGTACAACCAGTTCTATTTCTGTAGCAAATCAAACAGCTCTTAGCCTGCATAGTACAGATTTTAGTATCAATGCCTGGGTAAACCTGAGTAGTTCAGGCGGTGGCAATATTTTAAGTAAAAGGATACAGGGTGATACTACCGGTTGGACATTATCTATCGGTAATAACCAGATTGCTTTTGGCCCGGGTGGCGGGGCTACCCATGCATTTGCTTATCCTACTATTAGCACCGGCCAATGGTACATGGTTACCACCGTATATACTTTAGCAACACATACAATGAAGATTTATGTAAACGGAACATTGAGTAGCACAAGCACCGGTGTACCGTCACCTGCCGTATTAAGTGCAGCGCTTTACATTGGCATGGATGATCCTGGTGCTGGCACCGGTTACTTCTTCCCTGGATCAATAGGCGATGTGCGTATGTACAATAGGGCTGTAAGTGATACTGAAATTAGTGAACTTTATAGCGCTACTTGCGCACCAACAGGTTCCGTAATAGCTTACTGGCCACTTACCAATACCGTGTCAGATTTATCAGGAAACGGTAACAATGGTACGGCAACTTCATTAACTTCTGGTGCCGACAGGTTAGGCAACTCACTTGGAGCTTACACGTTTAATGGTACAACAAGCTATATTTCTGTTGTAAATCAAACCGCGCTTAGCTTGCATGGTACAGATTTTACCATCAATGCCTGGGTTGATCTAAGCAGTTCAGGTGGCGGTAACATTATTAGCAAACGCATACAAGGGGATACCACCGGTTATACATTATCAATAGGTAATAACCAAATTGCTTTTGGCCCGGGTGGTGGCGCTACGCATGCATTTGCTTACCCTACTGTTAGCACTAGCCAATGGTACATGGTTACCACCGTATATACTTCAGCAACACATACAATGTATATTTATGTAAACGGGACATTGAGTAGCACAAGCACTGGTGTACCATCACCAGCTGTATTAAGCGCCGCGCTTTACATCGGCAGAGACGATCCGGGTGCAGGCACCGGTTACTTCTTCCCGGGCTCAATGAGTAATATACGCATGTACAGCAGAGCGGTAACTGCAACTGAAGTATCAGCCTTATATAATGCACTTGACTAACTAAAACTTAATAGGTTTAATACTGCAAGGCGTATCAGTAAAATGATACGCCTTGTTGGTTAAAGAATTTTACTAAATAGGTAATACAGGTAATTGCAATAAATGAGTTAGTGTTTTTTGCTGAAATTTAACTTAAATGGTTACATTTGTTACAATTAAGATAATTAACCTTATTACATGAAAAAACTAATATTTTTACTATCCATCATTATAATAGCGTTCGTATCCTGCAAAAAAGGTGGCCTTAACGATGTATCTCACGATAGGTTACAGTCACTTTTATTAGGTAAAGATACATTGCAATTATATGTTGGCGAAAACAGGCAGTTACCGCTTACTATTACCCCATCAAATTATCATACTGATTCTATTAAGTGGAAATCATCTGATTCTACCATTATTTCCATTTCAAATACTGGATTGTTGTCAGCCAAAAAAATAGGTTCATCAATAATAACCGTTAGCAATTTAACCAACACTATCTCTGTTAACTGCCTTATATCAGTTGGGCCTGCACCTATAGATAGCCTGGCAGTAGGGTTAATCGCTTATTATCCTTTTACAAATAGCTCTGCAGCCGATTCTTCAGGCAATGGTAATAATGGTACGGCTTTTAACGTTACCCCGGTTTCGGATAGATTTGGCAATGCAAACGCCGCCTTTTATTTTGACGGTGACAATAGCAACTATATAATTGTGAAAAACAATAGTCAGATGAGCCTTCACAACACCAATTATAGCATAAATTTATGGGTCAAGATTGATCAATATTCCGCTAATTATGGAGGTGTAATTTTTACTAAAAGATATAATGGAGAAGCAGGTGGCCTTGATCTATCAATAAGCAATCCGGTAGATGTTAAACCAACAGGAACAGTTTACTACGGGCCGGGCGGTCCATTCCCAGGTGCCTATGGCATTGGTTTAATAGGTTCCGGATCATGGAATATGATTACACTTGTTTATGATTATGCAGCTGAACAAACTACCATCTATGAGAATGGCGTTTTTGATAGTACATCATCAGGTATTGTGAGCCCTAACTCATTGTCGGATTTATACTTCGGCCGGGATAATCCTGCAAATCAAACCGGGCCTACTTATAACTTAAGAGGTACTTTGGATGATATAAGCGTTTACAACAGAAAATTAAGCGTTAAGGAAGTGACCGAATTATATGGACACACCAGTGCTCCGTTAAACTCAAAAGCACGTAAATAACACAGATTAATATTCAAAAAATCCTCTGTCAATGCAGGGGATTTTTTGTTTTGGAATAAACGTTTAAGCTGGAATATCGCAAATTTGCACTATAATTGTTTACATGAAAAATGTTTGCGGTGTTACGGTTTTATATAATGCGGATGATACCATAATTGCTAACATAGGATCATATATAGAAGACCTGGGTCAGCTATATGTGGTTGATAATTCTGAAACTGTTAATACAGCACAGAAAGTAGCATTGGAAAAGCTGCCTAATTGTATTTACATCAATAACCAGGGAAACAAGGGGATAGCAAATGCACTTAACGTGGGGGCAAAACTAGCCATGGATGATGGCGCTACCTGGTTGCTCACGATGGATCAGGACAGTAGGTTTGAACCCGGTGAATTTCTAAAATTAATTGAATATACTACCAGGCTCGATGATAAAACAACCGGGCTTGTATCGCCTTTTCACAAAACGAAGATTTCAGTTGAACCGAAGACTGAAACTGATGAAGTTTTAACCACAATGACATCAGGTAACCTCATAAGCTTGTATGCCTGGGATACAATTGGCGGATTTGACGAAGATTATTTTATTGATGCCGTAGACTGGGATTATTGCATGCGACTAACAAGCGCGAAGTTTAAGGTGATCAGGCTGAATACGGTACATCTTAATCATAATCTGGGCAACGTTACAAAACACACAGCATTCTCTCGTAAAGATGTAATGGTTTTAAATTATAACAGCACCAGGCGGTACTACATTACCCGTAATAAGTTAATGATTATTGCTAAATACCATAAACTTTATCCGGGTTTTAGCAAAGGTGTTTTTAAAAGCTTGTTTCGTGATTTAAGGCACATTATTTTATACGAAAAACATAAACTGAAAAAGCTAGCTGCTATGGCGGCCGGACTTACTGATTTTGTTACAGGCAAAAAAGGGAAAAAGGAGTAGATTTGTAACATCACAGCGGGGCTGCATAATGAGTTTTATAGACAAAGTAATTAAAGAAATAAAGTTTTCGGTTAAGCTGGCAAATAAGCCCGCGCGATTGTATAAATATCACGCTTTAAAATTTGCGCCGCATTTAGCTGCCTTTAATAAAATAGCAGCCCGCTTTGAGGATAAAAAAGGAATCGAAATAGGTGGGCCGAGTAAGATCTTCCAAAAGCAAGGTTTTATACCGGTGTACCCAATAGCAAATCAGGTTGATGGTTGTAATTTTAGTAACAACACCGTTTGGGAAAATACCATAAAAGAAGGTTTTAATTACGATACAGGCAGCAAAAATACAGGATACCAGTATATTGCAGACGGCATGGACTTAAGCACGATAGCCGATGCAAGTTATGATTTTGTACTCTCGAGCCATAGTTTGGAGCATTTTGCCAATCCCTTCAAAGCATTAACTGAGTGGTTGCGCGTAATAAAAACAGGTGGCACTATTGTACTTGCGGTACCGGATCCAAGGTATACTTTTGACCACAAGAGGCCAGTAACAACTTTCGAACACCTACTGCAAGATTTTAAAAATAATACCCCCGAAAACGACCTTTTTCATTTAAATGAGGTATTGGCGTTGCATGATATTAAACTGGATAACTGGGTAAAGGATCATGATGATCTAAAACAGCGCGCTTTAAACAATATGGAGAACCGCTGCATTCATCACCATGTATTTAACATTGATTTGTTAAAGCAAGTTATGGCATATTTTAAGATCGAAGTTCTGCAAACGGCAACATCTTTCCCCAATAACCTCATCGTTATAGGCACAAAGCAATAATTATTTTTTAATTCTCAGTCTAACAAGGTATTTGTCCATAAACTGGTTAATGTCAATCGATAAATTAAAATAATAAACTGCTGCGCCAAAGGTTAGAGTGATAAATATACTGCGCATTATAGTATCAACTATAAAGTTGCTCAACTGCGGTAAGTATATGGCCGCATAATAAATTGCTACACCTGCTACTATACCAACTACACTTTTATAGTTAAAAGGTTGCATCTTAAACGCGATCAATATAAACAGGTACCTAAATAAGTTAAATGCGAATAAAGTAATAGCATAAGCCATAGCCGCGCCGGTAATGCCATATATGGGCACTAATATAATGTTGGATGCAATGGTAAGGCCGATCAAAAATATGTAGAAAAGCATATCGTAGCGATAATACTTTGATGTACCAAGCACAATATTATTTATGCCTGCGGCTGAATCGATAATAAAGCCAAGGCCGACGAATAATATCACATACTTTCCAGCAGCATAATCGGGCGGCAGGATGTGGAATATATTGCTAACATTGGCCCATATCAGTATAAATAAAAACAAAGCGCTCAATAATTGGGTGATGCAGCTTTTTTCATAAAGCTCCCTGATCTTTGCGAGGTCGTTAGTCTTCCATGCTTCGGTAACAAAAGTAAAAGCAATATTATATAATGACCGGGTAGGGATACTAATGATTGTGCCAAAGTAAAAGGCAATGGTATAAATACCGGTTTCACTTAATCCGAATTTTTTGTAGATAATGTAAGTATCAACATTCTGTATTATTAAAGGGGCTGAGCCGGTTAGAATAGCAAATAAGGAGATACTGATCATTTTCTTCCGGATATCTTTATCTAAAAAAGGAATATCAGGCTGAAGAAACAATTGGTCGTCGCGGCGTACACGATTAATTAACAGCAGCGTAGGGATAATATTAGCTAATAGCCATATCCACATAAACGAACTAAACTGAATTAAATTAAAATAGATAAGTACGATAGGAATTAATATAAACAGGCGCTTGGCAAACTCATTTAATATAGTGCCCGAAGTTGTGTTGTACAACATACGTGCATATAAATTGAATAAATTAAAAAACAATGTAAAAAAGGTAAGCGGCACCAGGAACCAGTAATAATCAGCAAACAAGGTTATCTTTTGTCCCTTTTGGCTGATCAGATCGTTTTTAAATAGCCAGGCCAGGGCTACATATATAAGCATGCCTATTAAAGAAATAGCTATCCCTAAAAACAAATAACCATGATGTCTCTTTTCCTCGCTGCGAAAGTATGGGAAGTAACGTGCTGTACCATTAAACCCTAAAATGGCAAATTGGGCAAACATTAATGAGTAAGGCCCAAGTATACCCAACAAGCCCACTTGCGCAGTGCTTAGCGCATGTGGTTGTAAAATATTAACTGATAAAAAACCAATCAATACGCCTAAATATGAATAAATAGAGCTTTTGATAGTTTGCTGGCGTATAATTCCCATTAGTTAATTTAACCTGATAACAGGTTTGTAAGATAAAGTAATAATTTTGACAAAGATAATGGCAATTTTGAATTATAAGATCAGCATAATAACAGTTACCTATGGCGATAGATGGGCTTTTTTAAGCCGGGTTATTAGCCTGTTGCTGAAATACGAGCAAGTAGGTAATGTTATCGTGGTAAATAATGCTTCCACTTATAACGTTAGTGAAAAGGTTGCTGAGTTTAATGATGATCGCACCATCGTAATTAATAGCGGGGATAATTTGGGTTCGGCAGGAGGGTACAAAGCAGGAATACAATACGCTTTTGAAAATACTGATAACGATTTCTTTTTTCTGTTGGATGATGACAACCTGCCGCGCGAAAACGTAATCCCGGATCTGTTAAAGCAATGGAATATAACCGAAGGCCTCAATAATAAAAAAGCTCTTTTTTGCTTACGCGAAGACAGGGCACAACACGTTAAGATCACCAAAGGCGAAGACCCGTACCGCTATTACTTGATGCCGAATAATTTTCTGGGATTTAGCTTAAGCAGAGTATTTAAAAATCAGTTTAATAAACTGCTGGATAAGTTTGGCAAAAAAGGAGGGGAGCAACAACCCGCAGTTATTCCGTATGCGCCTTATGGCGGTATGTTTATGCATCGGGAGCTGATTGCCGAGATTGGCTACCCCAACGCTGATTTTCATTTATATGTAGATGATTCGGAATATACCTATCGCATCACCCAAAATGGCGGTAAAATATGGATCATCCCGCAATGTGGTATTGAGGATATTGATAAATCGCAGGGGATAGGTTATAAACCTAAGTTTTTACATTCGGCGCTGTTGGATCAATGGAATTTCAGGATCTATTACCATATACGTAACAGGCTATATTTTTACTCAAGGGTGGCCGTGAAAAGTAAGCTGATGTTCAACATTAATAAAGCTTTTTACCTGACTTATTTGCGTTTGGTGAGTATCGTCAGTTCGAAACAAAAAGAATATCAAAAACTATTAGGTGCAATTAATGATGGACTTGCGGGTAACTTAGGCAAGGCCGATGAAAGTAAGTTTTGAAATACTGCACTTATAATTTTACTTTCGCTATATCAAATTTAGAATGGTGGACAATTAGCAAATGCTAATACCGTTCTTTGTTTAAATCAACGCTACATCTATCTTTCAACATGCAAAACCTTGCACCTATTGCATTATTTGTTTACAACCGTCCCGAGCATACGCGCCGTACGCTGAATTCATTGCAAAAGAATTTATTGGCTGATGAATCGCGCCTGTTTATATTTTCTGATGGTGCTAAAACGCCAGCGGATCAGGCAAAGGTTGATGAGGTAAGGCAACTGATAAGTGATGTTAGCGGATTTAAATCGGTGAAGGTTATTGAAGGCAAGCAGAATAAAGGGCTGGCCAACTCTATTATTGATGGCGTTACACAATTGGTTAAGGATTACGGCAAAGTGATTGTTTTTGAGGATGACCTGCTATCATCTAAATATTCCCTGCAATATTTTAATGAGGCCCTAACAAAATACGACAACGAAGAAAAAGTAATGCATATTGGCGCTTACATGTTCGAATTGAGCGATAAAAAACTGCCTGAAACTTTCTTCTAC
>JABDDX010000037.1 GCA_013287375.1 Bacteroidota bacterium
TACACCGAAGCTACGCCTATACAGCAAAAAGCTATACCGCCTATAATGAATGGGCAAGATGTAATGGGGATAGCGCAAACGGGCACTGGTAAAACTGCCGCTTATATGTTGCCCATTATCATGAGGGGCAGAACACCCGTATCAATAGCATTAACTCATTTAAAAATGATGAGGTGAAGATATTGGTTGCTACGGATGTTGCTTCGCGCGGTATTGATGTGAGCGATGTTAGTCACGTGATAAATTTTGATGTACCTGTTGTAATTGAGGATTATGTACACCGTATTGGTCGTACTGGCCGTGCTTTTCAATCAGGCGAAGCAATTACTTTTTGTACACCATCTGAAGAATATTACGTAAACAAAATTGAAAAACTCATCAGGCAAACTATCCCGGTAACGGCTATCCCTGCCGAAGTGTTTGTTGAGATTACAGGATATGATGAAAAACAGGATCAGGCACGTGAGATTGATATGCAGAAACGCCGTGACGATCCTGATTTTAAAGGCGCTTTCCATGAAAAGAAAACCCTGAACCAAAAGATCAAGTTCAAAGCTGAAAGGGATAAAAAGAATCCAAATTCAAAATCTCCCCGAACAAAATCGCCCAAAAGCTATAGGAAAAAACACTAATACAATACATGAAGATTAGAATTACCCCGTTAAACGTTGTCAGTGCGTTGTTTCTAGTACTGGCAGTTTACGTTTGGATTTATGGAGCCGCTACAGTAGGCATGAAAGTGCGGGAATTGGGCACCGCTATCGGTTGGATATTTTTATTCTTTGCTTTCGCTGTGTCATTTTTGGATGTTATGCTTCGGAATTTCTTCCCGGAAACTAAAAAAATATGGATTGTAGAGCTAAGCTTTATAACTTTGACCGCAATAATATTTTTACTTGTAAGATAATAAAAAATGAAGAAAGCTGAGATCAAACTAACCATTGATATGGACGAGAATAACGTTCCTGATAGCATTATGTGGGAATCAACAGATTCACAAACTAAAGAGGCGCTACCCGTAAAATCAATGATGTTGGCATTATGGGATCATAATTATAAAAACACCTTACGTATTGATCTTTGGACTAAAGACATGCCCGTTGATGATATGAAACGTTTCTTTTACGAAACCTTGCAAACCATGGGCGATAGCTTTTTACGCGCCACAGGCGAAACCAATATCGTAGAAGATCTTCGCGATTATTGCGCGCATTTTGCCGATAAAATGGATTTAAAACAACAGTAATAAGATGAGACTGCCAGCGCTTTTATCTTTTGTTGGGTTTGTATTAGTAATTGCGGCAACATTTTGCCCGCTATTACGCCCGTTTCATTTAGCTAACTGGGATGCATACGATTTAAATAAACCATATGCCATGGTTATGTTGCTGATAGCTGTAGTTGGTATAATAGGAACCGTGTTTAACCAGGTTAAAATAAGCAGACTTGCGGCCTGGTTATCTCTCGCTTTGATATTTGTATTTTACATAGCGGCTATTTTAAAAGTAAAAACTTCATTCAGTTTTATACCATTCCATTCAATAGCTGGATTTTTAAGCAGTCAGCTGAAATTTAAATGGGGGTGGTACCTGTTATTTTTCGGTGGAATACTTTCTGCTGGGGGGACATTAATTAGTAAAAAAGCAAGTAACTTTAAAGTGGATTAATTCTTAACATTCTATCCAAACCAAAACCACAGGTTGTATAGGATTATATTATGAATTAATTTTTTTTAACATATTTGTATTATAATTAATCTATCCTAAATGTTAAAACTATCTTTTAGAAACCAGGTGCTTACCGGTTTTGCGGTTTCTATAATTCTTGTTTTTTTAGTTGCTGTATTTTCTTTTAGGAGTATAACACAATTAGAGCAAGATCAGGCCAAGGTTGAACAAAGTGAAGTCCTCATTCACACCTCCCGCGACATTTTACAAAATCTTATTGATGCCGAAACAGGTATGCGTGGTTTTGTGGCTATGGATAAACCTGCTTTCCTTGATCCTTACAAAGCAGCATTGCCGCTAATAAGGAACAATGTTGCTAAACTGAAAGAGCTGGCCCCCAATAACCCATATCAGCAAAAAGATTTGGATTCGCTTTACCTATTGACCGATAGGCAATTAGAGATGGTTAAAAATAATATTGATGTACGGGATGTAGTAGGCCTGCAGTATATGGTTGACCATAATATGTTGTTAAATGGCAAACATATTATGGACGACATCCGTGAAACCATAGCCAGAATTAATACAAGAGAAGATAAAGCCCTAGCAGATGGCAGGGCAAGAACTCAAAGTGCAGCCAATTATACTATATTAACAATTTTTATTGGTTCTGTCATATTTCTGGCTATAATAATCATCTTGTTCATTTACATACAGAAGACTTTTGATAAACAAAAGAAAATAGAAGAGGAAATAAGGGTAGCAAACATTGAACTTGGAGTAGTATTGGCCGAAAATGAAGCTAAAAACTGGCTGCTTACAGGTACAGGTTTACTCAATGAAAAAATGCAGGGCCAGCAAAGTGAAAGAGAACTAGCCGAAAATATACTTACCGAGGTTTGTAATTATACGAAAGCTTTTACCGGAACATTTTATTTATATAATGAAGGTGAAGAACGATTGGAATTATACTCATCTTATGCATTTCATGATCTTAGCGCGCTTAAAAAAACCGTTAAACTTTCAGAAGGTTTATTAGGGCAGGTAGCTGTAGATAAAAAGACAGTAACCATAAAAGGTAAATTAAATGATAAACTGGCTTTTGAAAGTTCAATTGTTCATGATGATTTCATAGAAAGCATAATTCTACCATTCTCATTTGATAAACAGCTAAAAGGAGTAATGGAGTTAGCCTTTCAAGGCGAGGTTGGATCAGGAGTACTGGATTACATAGACAGGATTACAAGTGATGTAGGGGTGGCGGTAAATACCTCACAAGCCCGTACCATTATGCACGATTTGTTTGAGGAAACCCAGCAACAGGCCGAAGAACTGGAAGCGCAGCAGGAAGAAATGCGTGTTACTAACGAAGAACTGATGAACAAAACAGAAATGTTAGAAGCATCAGAGGAAGAACTTCGCGTACAGCAAGAGGAACTGCGCAGCATCAATGCCGAATTAGAAGAAAAAGCGAGTTTGCTCGAAGAAAAGAATCAGGCGATTGAAGAAGCCCGTGCATCCATCAATATAAAAGTTCAGGAGTTGGAAACTACAGGTAAATACAAGTCTGAGTTTCTGGCTAACATGAGTCATGAGTTGCGTACTCCATTAAATAGTATTTTGGTTCTTGCGCGTATCTTAAAAGATAATAAACCTCATAATTTATCAGAAGACCAGATAAAATACGCTAGCGTAATATTTAATGCAGGTAATGATCTGCTAACCCTGATCAATGACATTTTAGATTTATCGAAAATTGAATCTGGTAAATTGGAAATGCAAAATGAGCAAATCAAAATAGCTGATATATTGAAGGATATGGATATGCTGTTTGCCGAAGTTGCATCCCATAAAAATATCAAATTTACCAATAGTATTAAAGATGTGCCTAAAACCTTATTCACTGATAAAGTGAGGGTTGAGCAGGTAATCAAGAATTTATTATCTAACGCGTTTAAATTCACCCCCGAAGGTGGTTCAATAGCTTTGAATGTTGTTCCCGGGCCTATAGAAAAAACAATAAGCTTTTGTATTAAAGATACCGGTGTTGGTATCGCTAAAGAAAAACAACGTATTATATTTGAGGCATTTCAGCAAGCAGATGGCTCAACAAGTCGTAAATATGGCGGTACAGGCTTAGGCTTATCTATCAGTCGGGAGTTAACCACCCTGTTGGGCGGTACAATCACACTTACTAGTGAGCCTGGAATAGGCAGTGAATTTATCCTGACCGTACCTTTTGAAGCTAAGGTTGTGCCGGTTCTAGTAGAGGATCAGGTTCCTACTGTTGAAACTTTTAGTCCTACCAGGGAAAATTTCCTAAAACCAGTTGCACAAATTGTACGCGACCCTAACAGGGAACCAACGGTAGTTATTGTTGAGGATGATAAAAATTTCGCTAATATACTGCAAGATTACTCGCGTGACCATGGTTATAAATCTATCATGGTAAGTGAGGGTACTAATGCTGTTGAAATTATTAAAGAACATCTTCCTGACGCGGTAATTTTGGATATTATGCTGCCTGGGAAAGATGGTTGGCAAATACTGAAGGAATTAAAGGCATTGACTGACACGATGCATATCCCTGTTCACTTGATGTCGGCAGGGGATGCAGCCGCTAACAGGGTTCGCCGTGAAGGCGCTATCAGTTTCCTTAAGAAACCTATTGATACGGGTGCATTAGATAAGCTGTTTACCGATATCATGCTACAAGGTGGCGTTAAATTCAAACAAATCTTACTGGTAGAAGATCACAAAGCACAAAGTCAGGCATTAAAGGATATGATGGAAGGGCAGGGCATTACTGTTGATCAAGCTTTTGATGGTGAATCAGCTTTTAGGATGCTGCATGAAAATGAGTACCAATGTGTGATACTCGATCTTAACCTCCCTGATATTTCCGGGCTCGACCTGTTAGACAAAATTAAGGAAGTTGATGAATTTGCCGAACTACCGGTTATTGTAAATACAGCAATGGAACTTGATAGAACATCGGTAAACAGGTTGATGAAATACGCCAATGCAATGGTTGTTAAAACCAGTAAATCATCTGACAGGTTAATTGATGAAGTAAACCTTTTCCTGAATAAGATAAGCGAAGTTAACAAAAGGCAATCACCAATAATAGGTTCTGCAGCAAGGGTTATCAATAAGGGTAAGGATGCCATTAAAGGTAAAAAGGTACTTATTGTAGATGATGATATGCGTAATATATTTGCCCTAAGCAGTGCGTTGCAAACTTACGATCTTGTGGTTGAGATTGCCAACGATGGCGAGGAGGCAATCACAAAACTTGAAGAGATAAACGACATTGATATAGTGTTGATGGACATTATGATGCCTAAAATGGATGGCTACGAGGCTACCAGATATATACGCAAGCAAAACAAATGGGCCAAGTTACCTGTAATAGCTTTAACCGCAAAAGCAATGAAGGATGATCGTGAAAAATGCATAGCGGCCGGCGCTAATGATTATATTACCAAACCGGTTGATATGGATAGATTGATAGCATTGATGCAGTTGTGGTTAGGAAGCTAATATGATGAATACTGAACAGGAAGTTTTATCAGCACAACAGTTAGATGAGCTAATTGATCTAATAAAAAAGTTTCATGGGTTTGATTTCTCTTGCTATTCTAAAGCTTCGCTAAAACGCAGGGTGATAAGAATAATGCAGAACAAAAAGCAAACTTTTTATGATCTTAAACACACACTGGTAAATAATCAGCACTTTTTTCAGGAGTTTTTAGATGAGATCACTGTAAACGTTACTGAAATGTTTCGGGATCCATCTTTCTATAAGGCGATTAACAATCAGGTTATCCCATATATTTCCACTTATCAGCATATAAAAATTTGGAGTGCGGGTTGCTCATCGGGTGAGGAGGTTTATTCGCTTGCTATTTTAATGAATGAAACGGACCTTCGTAAAAAATCGTTTATTTATGGTACTGATATTAATACGGAAATGCTTAAGGAAGCCCGGAAAGGTATTTATAGCCTGAAGAAAATAAAGAGCTATGCCGAAAATTATCAGTATTCAGGGTTGAAGGGCTCGTTAACAGATCATTTTACTATAATGTATGATGCTGCAACAATACACAGTGAATTGAAACATAATACCTTGTTTTCCGTACATAACCTGGTATCTGATGCTATATTTAATGAATTTCAGCTAATTAGTTGCCGAAACGTATTTATATATTTTGAAAGTGAACTGCAGGAAAAAATACTTGAATTATTTTATAACAGTTTAGCTCCGCTTGGGTTCTTATGTATGGGTAGTAAAGAAACTATACGCTCAGATAAGTTCAAAAAGAAGTTTAAGGTCATAAATAGTAAAGAAAATATATACCAAAAAATTGCCACTTGATAATAATATAATAGCTCACTGGAAAAAATCAGAATTCTTGCTGATAGGGGGATCTGCCGGGTCTTTTAAATTGATATTTAACATCGTAAAGAATTTTAATACTGATTTGGATAAAGCGGTTATCATCATAATTCACCGTAAAAAGAATTTTTTCAGCGAGATAGAAAAACTGTTTGCTGAAAATTCACGTATATCTCTTAAGGAAATTAGAGACAAGGAAGTAATACATAAAAACACTATATATATTGCCCCTGCAAATTATCATACCCTTATCGAAAAGAATGGTAGCTTTGGGCTTGATGTTTCGGAGGCAATTTGGTATTCAAAACCTTCTATAGATGTAACTTTTGAAAGTGCAGCTGAAGCTTTTAAGGGACGTTGTACAGCCATACTTCTTTCAGGCGCAAACCAGGATGGGGCACAGGGATTATTAAAACTACGCGACAACGGTTGTTTAACAATAGCGCAAACTCCGGAAGAGGCGGAAATGCCCCAAATGCCGCTTGCAGCAATTGAAATTAAAGCAGCAGAATATATATTAAATTCTGAGGAAATTTTTGGACTTTTACAACAATAATAATTATCGATAAACTTATACAATTTTAGATGACCCCTGTTAATATTCTCATTGTTGATGACAGAGAAGAAAATATTGTTGCGCTTGAAGCATTATTAAAGCGGAATGATATTAAAATATTTTCCACTACGTCGCCAAACGATGCCTTAAAAATTGCCTGGGAAAATCATATTGCAATAGCGTTAATTGATGTTCAAATGCCTGAAATTGATGGCTTTGAACTGGTTGATATGCTCAAATCAAACCCTCGCACCAAAGATATACTGGTAATTTTTGTAACTGCTATTTCAAAAGAATCGAAATATGCTGTTAAAGGTTATGGTACTGGTGCGGTAGATTATTTATATAAACCTCTTGATCCATATATAACATCTGCTAAAGTTGATTCGTTTGTTCAATTAGCACGTTATCAGGCTGAAATAATTCGTAAAAATGAGGAGCTCGAAAATTTCTCTATCGTAGTGAATAATTCAGCAGATATTATTTGTGCGGTTGATGCAAAAACGCTGAGAGTAAAAACAATTAATCCAACGGTTGAGAAAATACTGGGTTATAAGGCTGCTGAGATTATAGGTAAAAGTATAATTGATAGAGCTGTAGAGCATGATCGAATAGCTTTTCGTAAAAAACTGGGTGAGATTATTAATGAGAATCTAAATTTCGCAGTATTTGAATTTCAGTTTGAAACATTTGATAAAAATGTAATATGGGCCGAATGCAGGGCGTCATATCATAACAAAACTATATTCATTAACATTAGTAATATATCTCCGCAAAAAAGCTATTTACAACAGTTGGTCAAATCAAAAGAAGCGGCTGAATACGGAAAAAAAGTAAAAGAGAACTTTTTGGCTAACATGAGCCATGAGTTACGTACGCCAATTAATGGGGTGATTGGTTTAACTCAATTGCTGCGTAAAACTCCTCTAAATGATCAGCAATTAAGTATGCTGGAATTGTTAGAAACATCCTCACAATCATTACTGGGTGTTATTAACGATGTGCTGGACATATCAAAAATCGAATCTGGTAAATTCAATATTATTCGTGCCCCAAATAACATTCGTGAGGTTATTGCTTCTGTATTTCAATTATTGAAGTTTAAGGCTGACGAAAAAATGGTTGATATGCTACTGGATATTGACCCAAATCTGCCTGAATATATGATGATTGATGCCTTGAGACTAAATCAGGTATTAATGAATTTGTTAAGTAATGCAATCAAGTTCACTGATAGGGGGCATGTTAAGCTAAAGGTATCTATACTTGATAGAGATAAAGACAGGTTAAAAATTAAATTCAGCGTTGAAGATACGGGTATAGGTATAGCCGAGGAAAAGTTATCAAAGGTATTTGATTCGTTTGAGCAGGCTGATATTGATACTGCCAACATATACGGGGGCACTGGTTTGGGCCTCACCATAGTAAAAAAGCTTGTAGAATTAAAAGGTGGCGAATTAACTGTTAGCAGTCGGATAGGCAAGGGTAGCATATTTAATATTATAAACTGGATTACCATTGCTGAAAAACCTGAACCAAAGAAGGATAATAGGGCAGATCATAAAAAGCTTCCACCATTTAATCAATTGAGTGTATTGGTTGCAGAGGATAATATGGTAAATCAGTTTATCCTTGCAAAAATGTTAAAGGATTGGAACGTGAGTGTTGAAATGGTTGATAATGGCCGCAAACTTATTGAAAAACTGCATCAACAAAACTTTGATATTATACTGATGGATACTCATATGCCGGATATGAATGGTTACCAGACAGCTAAAGCAATACGGATGGATTTTGAGGAACCCAAAAGAAGTATACCAATAATTTCTCTATCGGCCGCAGCCCTGGATCATGAAAAAGAGGAAGCTATATCCGCGGGTATGAATGATGTGTTGTCAAAACCATTTCAACCTCATGAACTGCATGATAAAATACAAAAAATGCTGAAGATAGATCTGGTGCTATAATTTTTGTAGCACTATAAGGTGATAGCCAATTTAACTATCCTAATTATTATCTTCGCGCCATGATATTTAATCAAACCTGGAACTTACTGAAAAAGGAAATTCTGTTGGAATGGCGTTCAAAATATGCATTCAATGGGGTATTGCTATATGTGGTATCCACCGTGTTTGTTTGTTATATATCCTTTCATCTAAGTCCAGGTTTTAGTGGCAGTGCGGGGTATTCAATAGTTTGGAATATCCTTTTTTGGATCATCATTTTGTTTGCGTCTGTAAATGCCATAGCCAAAAGTTTTATTCAGGAAAATAAAGGGCGTTTATTATATTATTATACCATAGCCAGCCCACAGGCTATAATCCTTTCAAAAACAATCTATAATATCTTATTAATGTCGTTGCTTAGCATATTGGCATTAATTGTTTATCTGCTGTTTTTCCCCAATACTATAGGCGACCCGCTTTTCTATTTCTTAGCTGTGCTTTTAGGGAGCATTAGCTTCTCCACCGTTTTTACTATGATTTCGGCCATCGCTTCCAAAGCGGGCAACAATGGGACGTTAATGGCCATTTTAAGCTTTCCGGTTATAATACCTGTTATTTTACTTCTGATACGTATCAGCAAAAGCGCGATGGATGGGGTAGAACGTAGTTTATTATACGGCAATATAGGCATACTGTTTGCTATAAATGTTATTGTTATTGCTACCTCTTTACTGCTTTTTCCGTATTTGTGGCGCGATTAATATATTGATAATAAGTCAATTGTCATCTACTTTAGAATCTATCTAATCTTTTTGTCATTTTATTTGGATTAAGTCTAAATAAAGCGTTATTTTGTCCTTGAAACAAAAAACGGCATAGATTAATTCAACTTTATGAAGAAAAGAAATTTACTTATCCTTATACTTTTCATATTTACATTCTCCGCAACTATAGTCTCTATTACATCATGTAAAAAGCTTTTTCCGGAAATGATTAATCCCGAAAATGGTTTGTGCGGGCCTATAACGCTTACAAATTCGCAAACGCTACTTTTTTCGGCAGGAAATGATCAGTTTTTTGCTAATCGTTCATCGGCAACAGGTCTTGGGCCGTATTTTGTAGCAACCGGATGTGGTAGCTGTCACTCCAGTGATAATAGAGGGCATCCTTTTACTATACTAACCCGTTTTGGCCAAACAGATAGTACAGGTAACAAATTCTTAGCAGAAGGCGGCCCTCAATTAGGTACGTTTTGTTTACCAGGCTATACGCCTGAAACTATACCTGCAGGTGCAACCAGCACTAAGTTAATAGCTCCAATTACAGCAGGTGTAGGCTTTTTAGAAGCAGTTCCGGATTCTGAAATTATAGCAATGGCTGATGCCAATGTGAATAACCCGAATGGCGTAAGAGGACATCCTAACTACAATACTATTCCATCATATGTAACACCTTTAAGCGGCGCGATACCGAGGCCAGATGGTAAATATATTTGTCGCTTTGGCCGCAAAGCTGCTGTTTATAACCTGTTTCAACAGGTAGCACTGGCTTACAATCATGATATGGGTATTACGTCGAGTTATATGCCGTATAATCCATTTAATTACCAGGAGCAAGCGGTGCCCACAACACCATCAACACCGGAAATAGATAATGATACTTTTTACTCTGTGGTATTTTATGTAACCGCTTTACAAACCCCAATACAGCGTAATGCTACTGATGCAACGGTTGTACAAGGCCAGAATGCATTTGTTAAAATAGGTTGTGCAGATTGCCATAAACAGAATCTTACTACAGGCTATTCGCCGATAGCGGGCCTTGCCTATCAAACATTCCAACCATTTACAGATCTATTGGTGCATGATATGGGGCCGGGTGATGATGACCATTATACTGAAGGTGATGCTTTAACTTCTGAGTGGCGTACAACTCCACTATGGGGTTTAGGTTTGGCACCGGGTGTACAAGGTGGCGATGTTTACCTAATGCACGATGGCAGAGCGCATAGCATACAACAAGCAATACAAATGCATGGTGGCGAATCAGCAGTTAGCGCGGCAAACTTTAGTAAACTGTCGTCGGCAGACCAAACTGCGGTAATTAAGTTCTTACAATCGTTATAATGGAAAGAAAGGCATTTTTAAAAACCTGTGGCTTCGCCTGTTTAGGTGGCTCGGTGCTGATAGGTGCGCTTGAAAGTTGCGGCACCAGTAAAATGGTAACAGGCACTATCAACAATTCAAACCTGGTTGTACCGATGACGGCGTTTCAAAGCAAGGGGGCTTATAATAAGTATATTGTGGTACAACAGGAACAATTAAAATATCCAATCTGTGTGTATCGCTTTAGCCAAACTGAATATTCAGCCGTATTGATGCGTTGTACTCACCAGGGCGCAGAGCTACAAGTGTTTGGCGACAAATTAGAATGCCCTGCACATGGCAGCACTTTTAGCAATACAGGCCAGGTGAAAAATGGCCCTGCAGATACCAATCTGCGCACTTTCCCGGTAATTGTTCAAAATGATCAACTTCTTATTTCACTCAAATGAAAATAACTTTATCAGTCTTATTTATTACAATTTCACTCTTTTACTTTCAGCCTGCATCAGCGCAGATAGACAGTAGTTTACTTAATACTCCTGCTAAAAAAGATACTGCAAAACATACATTAAGTATGGATGCAATTTATAATCGTCCGTTTAAAAAGTTAGGCAGTTCATCACTCTCTATCGGTGGCTATGTTGAATCTGATGTTCAATACACCAATACCTCCGGGATAACCAATGGCGATCAGTTCCAATTCAGGCGCTTCAGCTTGTTTGTATCGTCAACCATAGCTCCGCATATTAAATTCCTGTCTGAAATTGAATATGAAGATGATCCTTCGGGCGATGCGGGTGAAGCGGCCGGCCCTGAGTTTGGTGTTGAATATGCTGCTTTGGATATTGAATTTAATCCATTGATTAATTTACGCGGTGGTATGATCTTAAACCCGATAGGTGGTTTTAATGAAAACCATGATGGCCCAAAATATGAATTTACCGACAGGCCAATTGCCATGACACAAATGTTGCCTGATACCTGGAACAACCCAGGTTTTGGATTATATGGAAAAAAATACAGCGGGCATTGGATGTATGGCTATGAAGCTTATGTTACCGGTGGATTTAATGATTCTATTATTAATAATTCCCAGGGAAAAACATTCTTACCGGCAGCAAAAAGCAGTATTACACGTTTTAATACAAGCGCCAGCGGAGAGCCGCTTTATACCGGTAAATTGTCATTCGGTAATGATCAGATAGGTGAGCTTGGTTTATCATACATGGGAGGGGTTTATAATACCTGGCGTGTAGAAGGTGCACAGGTTGACAATAAAAGAAGTGTTAATGTGTTTGATGTGAATTTTAACGGAACCATACCGGGTTTGCATACCAATATAATTTCTGAGTGGGCGTGGATATTTGTAGATATACCACCTGATTATACACCCGAGTATGCCCATAAGCAATTTGGTGGATTTATTGATATTGTACAGCCGATAATACATGGCCGTATACTTGATTGGGATAACGCTACCGTTAATATTGCCGTACGTGGTGAATATGTAGATTGGAATGATGGGAATTTTGCGGCAACAGGCCAAAAAATGTATAACGATTTATGGAGTATAATGCCAGCAATCAGTTTTAGGCCAACACCTCAAACCGTTTTACGCCTTAATTATCGCCGCCAAACACAAAACGATATAACCGGCAATAAAATAGGAGCTGCAATTGGGCCAACTGCCGGTTTAAGCTTTGGTATATCAACTTATTTTTAAGCCTGGCTTGTTATAAACTACTTCAATATCCAATTCTAATCCATTAAATTTATTTAAGATTAGAATTGGATTAAAATTTCATTTCAACTTCATTTCTAAACCTTTAATTAGCATCTTCAAAAAAATATTAAAACTTTTGGTTTGATGCGTTTTTCCTGGTTAATTCTACTATTATTTTTCCCGATTATTACGCTGGCGCAAAACGGTATAATAACGGGTAAAGTAACGCGTGCTGATAACAAAGCCCCGTTACCGCTAGCTAATGTGTTTTTGAGTAATACAACATCAGGAACTTCCACTGCATCCGACGGAACCTTTACATTAAGCCACTTAAAGCCCGGCCAATATACCCTTGTTGTAAGTATCTTAGGTTACGAGGATTATTCCACCACAGTTTCAGTAGCGCAGGAGCCGATAAATACTAACATTGAACTGTCTCCCAAAGTAACCGAACTCCACGAAGTAATTGTAACTACACCAGCAAACTGGAAAAAAAATTATGATGAGTTTGTTAAAGAATTTATTGGTACGGATGATAACGCAAAGCAATGTTATGTGCTTAATCCCCGTTCAGTTAATCTAATTTACCACAAACCTCAACAAGAGCTGGAAGCTTATACAGATGAATTTTTAGTGGTAGATAACCTGGCGCTTGGTTATCGTGTTAAATTTTTGGTAAAGGAGTTCACTAGTAGCAAACTCACTAATATTACAGGTTATAGTGGACAGCGGCTATTTCAGTCGTTACCCGGAAGTAAAAAACAATTAGAGGAATGGAAAAAAAAGCGTGAAGAGGCTTATTATGGTTCGCCCATGCATTTCTACAGATCTTTATATACCGGCAAGCTTGATTCTGACGGCTTTGTTGTAATGAAATTAACCAGGCAAAATAATGTTAATCGTCCACAGGAGATAGTTATACAGCAAAAAATTAAAAAGTTTAATGATGGCATGCACCGTGATTCAATAAACTACTGGATAGGAATGGAAAATATGTCAAAATATTTTCATGAACATTTAGATAGAAATCCTCAACCATTGAATACTTTCTTATTCAGCACTAAACAAGACGGTATTTATGCGGTTAGTTTCTCCGATTGCCTGTATATTATTTACACTAAAAAACACGAAACATCAGATTTTAAGGACCTATACCGACCGCTGGATATGGAAACCTATGAAACAAGTGTTGTAACTACTCCCAAACCTTATTATTTTGATACTAATGGTGTGGTATTTGGCGATTCAGCCCCATTATATGAGGGTACCTGGTCAAAATCAAAATTATCTGATCTGTTACCCGTTGATTATACGCCGGGTGATTAAATATCACTAATTTCGATACCAATTACAGCTAAATGATTTAATTCGTGATTTTTAAATCATTACCTTTGCCAGCACAAATAATATGAAGTTCATTTATCAAACATGGTGGAAAGTAATAGCTGTATTGCTGGTATTTTCTACACTTTTTACAGGTTTACTTCTTCATGTGCCTGCATTACCCGTACTTCACGAAACAATACGTAACTTATACTTCCACGTACCTATGTGGATGGGGATGCTTACTGTATTTGTACTGTCGGTTTACTTCAGCATAAAGTATCTGCGTAATGGCAGGGAAGAGGATGACCTAGCTGCAGTAGAGTGTGTAAACACCGGCTTATTATTTTATGCCATGGGTTTAGTTACCGGTATGTTATGGGCAAAATATACCTGGGGCCAATTTTGGAGTGGTGACCCTAAGCAAAATAGTGCTGCTATAGCATTTTTACTATACTGCGCTTATCTGATACTGCGTAACTCAATTGACGAAGAGCAGAAGCGTGCGAAAATATCGGCTATCTATAACATATTCGCTTTTCCGATCATGATCGTGTTGATATTTATCTTACCACGAATGACAGATTCATTACATCCAGGTAGCGGTGGTAATCCAGCCTTTGGTAAATATGATTTAGATAACGGCATGAAGATCGCTTTTTATCCTGCCATGTTGGGTTGGAGTTTTATTGCTTTGTGGATTGCCACCATCCGTTATCGGATCCGTTTAATTGAAAACAAAAAGAATGCTATAAACTAATATGAAGAAATTAACTTTTTTGTTGCTTTTGCTTTTATCCTATACCGGTGTATTTGCACAGTCGAACCTTGGTGTAACTATGGATGATACCTTACAAAGCTCAGGTAAAATATATGTTGTTGTTGCAATAATCGCTATCATATTTGTGGGATTAGCCTTATATTTATTTTCAATTGACAGAAGATTGAAAAAAATCGAAAACGAAAAATAGTTCAAATACTACGTTTAAATAGTTTAAACATAGTATTGTGTCGTCTGTTAGTAATTATTGATAATACTCCTGTATTTATATTTGCAATATTGATAAAAAAAGTATCACATTTGCGCTGTTTTTTAACAATATAACAATTATCTAACAAATTATGGCTACCAATATTAATGCTGCCGTTCCGGACGATCACTTTTTTGGTGATGTATGTAAGTTCTTCGATCATGCAGCAAAGTTCACCCATCATGATGCTGGTTTACTCGACCAGATAAAATCCTGCAATAGCGTATATCGCTTCCGTTTTCCAATTCGCAAAGGCAATGGCTTCGAGGTTATTGATGCCTGGCGTGTGGAGCATTCTCATCACCAATCACCAACCAAAGGTGGTATCCGCTACAGCGAAATGGTTAATGAGGATGAGGTAATGGCACTTGCCGCGTTAATGACTTACAAATGTGCTATTGTTAACGTTCCTTTCGGTGGCGCTAAAGGCGGCATCAAGATCAACCCTAAAAATTACACAGTTGGCGAGCTGGAAAATATAACCCGCCGCTATACTGTTGAGCTAATCAAGAAAAATTTCATAGGACCAAGCATCGACGTTCCTGCACCGGATTACGGTTCAGGCGAACGCGAGATGAGCTGGATTGCTGATACTTATGCCACTATGAACCCTGGTCAATTAGACGCAATGGGCGCTGTAACCGGTAAACCAATTGCGTTGCAGGGTATTGCAGGTCGTCGTGAGGCTACAGGCAGGGGAGTAGCCATCGCTATTCGCGAGTGCGTTAGTGTTGGTGAGGACATGCAGAAAATTGGCCTTACAGCAGGTATATCAGGTAAAAAGGTTATTGTGCAGGGTTTGGGTAACGTAGGTTACCATTCCGCTAAATTCCTGATTGAGTTTGGCGCGATAGTAGTTGGATTATGTGAGTTTGAAGGCGCTATATATAATGCTGATGGTTTGGATATTGAAGCAGTATTCCAGCACCGCAAATTAACCGGATCAATTCTGGGTTATGCAGGCGCTAAATCTGAGTTCAAAAATTCAATGGAAGGCTTGGAGCAACCATGTGACATACTAGTCCCAGCAGCTTTGGAAAACCAGATCACCATTGGAAATATCAAAAACATCAAAGCCAAAATCATAGCCGAAGGCGCCAACGGACCTACAACTCCCGAAGCGGAAGCTATTTTCTATAAAAATGGTGGTTTGATCATACCTGATATGTATGCCAACGCAGGCGGTGTAACCGTATCTTACTTCGAATGGTTGAAAAACCTTTCGCACGTAGCATTTGGCCGCATGAACAGGCGTTTTGAAGAAAACTCGAACCTTAACCTGGTAAACATGGTTGAAGGTATTACAGGCGTAGCCTTAAACAGCGCGCAGCGTTCAAGCATCATCAAAGGTGCATCTGAGTTAGAGTTGGTAAACTCTGGTTTAGAGGATACCATGATCCGCTCATACCACGAGATCAGGGAGACCTTTGTTACCACACCCGGCATAGATACCTTGCGTACAGCCGCGTTTGTGGGCGCTATCAACAAAATAGCAGTATCTTACCAAAACCTTGGTGTTTGGCCATAAAGAATATTAAGTAGAATAGTTTTTAGCCATTGTATAATTTATACAATGGCTTTTTTGTTTGCACTGTACTATGGCACAAGTAAAACAGCTGGTACATTTGGTACACTTTTCACCCCAAAAACGCCCAAAAGAGTACTAAAAAAGGTGTTTTTAGATCACTTTTTCACCTCAAATTCGCTTAAAAAGTATCAAAATCGACCCGAAAACATATGTTTTTAGCCCGTTTTTAATCAAAAAATCAATAAAAAACACCGAAAATTACCGCATTTTATGCTTATTAGAATTTATATTGGTACAAAAAATGATAGCCATTTCTCCAACATGTCATTGTGAGGAACGAAGCAATGACAATCAATGAGGCAAAAGCACTACCCGTTGTTGCCCACCCAAAACCGGCATCGTCTGGCTCGGTTAGCACAGACCCAACTAAAAGCACTAACAATAATAGAGGCAGGTGCAGCCGGGAGTTTTCTTTGGTTACTTTCTTTTTGGGAAAAAGAAGTGACAACATAGCATTAGCGATACCATAGAAAGTAAACCGTATTATTTCGTATGACTCAAACTACAGTAACAATGTATAAAGCCTCTCATTTCTTATTTAATTATCAAGAATAATTCTAAATAGTATTAATGTCTTGTAATAAACATTATTACCTTTACGTTTCGTATTTTTGTAAACTCAATTACAAGGAGAGAAACCTTAATGAAGAAATCATCAATTTTTGGTATTATAACCATTGCTGTAGCTATCGCTATAATCATTTGCACCTATGGTTCTGCAAGTACTTATGGTACTTTTAAGGATGCCGATAATAACAGTGGCGAATTGCACATCATCGGTCACATCGATAAACAAAAAGAAATGGAATATGATGCAACCAAGGATGCAAACTACTTTTCTTTTTACATGCGCGATACCATTGGAAACGAACGTAAGGTTGTTTACACCGGTACTAAACCCGAAGATTTCGACAGGACAGATAAAATTGTGCTTGTTGGCCAAATGAACAAAGGCGAATTTCATGCTTCACACATCCTGATGAAGTGCCCATCGAAATACACACAGGATAAATTAGAAGTTAAGGCCGATACTAAAAAAGCTTCCATATAAAACCATCTTAATGACAATAGATTACCAGGGCGAACACCTTTTACCGGGTCACTTAGGCCAATTTTTCATCGTTCTTGCATTCGGTTCCGCTCTTTTTTCCGCAATCAGCTATTACTTTGCTACAACCAACACAAATAAGCTTGATACCTCGTGGTTATACATGGGCCGTATCGGTTATTTTTTAAACAGCGTATCGGTTATTGGTATTGGCGCTTGCTTGTTCTATATTATTTATAGCAACCTGTTCGAGTATCATTACGCTTGGGAGCATTCATCGCGCACGCTACCTGTTTATTACATCATTTCCAGCTTTTGGGAAGGGCAGGAAGGCAGTTTTTGGCTTTGGGGTTTTTGGCAGGCCGTATTAGGTAATATCCTTATCTGGCGTGCAAAATCATGGGAAAAACCTGTGCTTACCGTTATCGCGGTATCACAAACACTATTGGCATCTATGCTTTTGGGGGTCGAAATATTTGGCTCACGCATAGGCAGCTCACCATTCATCCTGCTTCGCCAGGCAATGGACGCGCCAATTTTTAGTCGCCCGGAATACCTTTCTTATGTTAAAGATGGTAACGGCTTAAACCCGCTGCTTCAAAACTATTGGATGGTGATTCACCCGCCAACCTTATTCCTTGGCTTCGCATCCATGATTGTGCCTTTCGCTTACGCGGTTGCAGGCTTATGGCAAAAACGTTATAAAGAGTGGGTTCAGCCCGCTATATCATACGCCTTATTCGCGGTAATGGTATTAGGTACAGGTGTTATCATGGGTTCGCTTTGGGCTTATGAATCATTAAACTTCGGTGGTTACTGGGCTTGGGACCCGGTTGAAAATGCGGCGCTTATCCCTTGGTTAACGTTAATAGGCGCTGTACACGTGATGATCGTTTATAAAAATACAGGTCATGCCTATTTTACAGCTACTTTTTTAACGCTGATCAGCTTTGTACTGGTATTATATGCATCGTTCTTAACCCGTAGCGGTATTTTGGGCGAAACCTCGGTACACGCTTTTACCGATTTGGGTATGTTTTGGCATTTGGTGGTTGATGTGGTGGTGTTTGCCATCATAGCGGCTACCTTGCTCATTATCCGCTTTAAGGAAATGCCGATCAGCAAAAAAGAAGAGGATACTTACTCACGCGAATTCTGGATGTTTGTTGGCTCTGTATTCCTGGCTTTATCATGCCTGCAATTGGTAGTAGTAACATCAATCCCCGTATGGAACGCCATCTTTAAAACAAACATAGCGCCGCCATCAAACCCGGTTACCTTATATAATGTTTTCCAGGCTGGTTTTGCGGTTGTGGTAACTTTGCTTACAGGCGTTACGCAGTTTTTAAAATATAAAAAGACAGATATTACCCGTTTCTTCATCAGTACCATACTTTACCTTGTTTTCGCGGCTGTAATTACCGGGGTAATTGTTTACCTAACCGGCGTTTACAAGCTTAAGTTTGTATTTATATTGGTGATGCTTGGCGCTATTTACTCTATTTTGGTAAATGGAAAAGTTTTAGCTGATGCATTCAAAGGTAAGATCAAATTAGCTGGTTCAGCAGTAGCGCATATTGGCTTTGGGTTGATCATGGTTGGTGCTTTAATATCAGCAGGTACAAGTAATGTGGTATCACAAAATACAAGTGGTATGGATTACGGTGCTGATTTTGATAAAGCAAATAACTCCCGCGAAAACGTAATGTTATACAAAAACGTACCCATAAAAATGGGCGATTATACTGTAACTTATGTAGGCGATTCTATATCAGCGCCTAACCACTATTTTAAAGTTGATTATAAGCTTTTAGATGGAAACGGTAATATTAAAGAGGAGTTTATCTTAAAACCAAACTCGCAGTATAACAACAAAATGGGTTTGGTATCATCACCAGATACTAAGCATTATTTGTTTCATGATTTATATACCCACATTAGCATGGCGCCACTTAACGTGATGCAGGCAGGCATGGATTTAGGTCACGATCAGGAAACTAACGATGATGCCAACTATAATGCCCCAATCGCGCATGATATGGCAGTAGGAGATACCATTCAATATAGAGATGGCTACATCATACTGGAAAAGTTAAATAAAGACGCCCATGTACAAAATATACCGGTTACAGCTAATGATGTTGCCGTAGGTGCTGACTTGAAGGTAGTGTCGCATGGTATTACTTATCAGGCAGAGCCGGTTTACATGGTGAAAAATGGTTCAGTATTTGATTTTGCCCGTAAGATTGATGATGCAGGCTTAAAATTGCGGTTAACCAAAATAATACCTGAAAAAAACAAGTTCGAGATAATGGTTTATGACCAACCCGAAGGTAAAAGACCATACATTGTTATGCGTGCTATTAACTTCCCATTCATTAACTTCTTGTGGACTGGTACGCTTATCATGATTATCGGCTTTTTGCTGTCAATTTTCAGAAGGAATAAAGAGCTAAAAACGGTATAAGCCGTCTTGAACCATGATCTACTTGATTTAAGGATTACTTGAGAAATAAAAATCAAGAAAATCCTGTAATCGTATGAATCAAGGTTCAGACAAAATACCTAGCCGGTGGTCGGTGTTTTCACGATAAGTGTTCGGAAGATTAAAAAAGGGTGTCATGCTGAGGCACTCGAAGCATGTGGGCAAAGGCCTTTACGCCTATGCTTCGAGTGCCTCAGCATGACACCCCATCCTTTTATAAAAAAACACTAGAAAAGAACCAAATCTCATCTTCCGAACACTTATAGTGTTTTCACCGCACAATATCTACCGACAAAACGCTGTCAGTACTTTTCTGAAATTAATTGCCGAACTTAGTAGGTGTTCATTAAAAGACAATATCTAAATCAGGGAATCCTTAAATCAAGTCGATCATGGTTCAGACAATTGTAATAGTATTTTGACGTGAAATTTTTTGCGTCAAAATCTTCCGTTATCAAATTTTTGTTATCTTAGTTTCTCAAACCTCTATGAAAATGCTTGTCTACAAAAAAACAACAACCATCATTTGCTTATTAGCAGCAGTTACATTCGCAGCGCTTACGTCGATGAGTTCGGATCATGACGATCATCATGGCCCTAAAAATTTAAAAGTTCTTCCTAAAAATATTCCGCACGAATTGTTGCATAAAGTTATGGACGACTGGTCTGAAGCTTTAGGCGTACATTGTAATTTTTGCCATGCCGGCGGAGAAGGCGGTAAACTTGATTTTGCAAGTGATGCCAAGCCAGAAAAAAACATGGCCCGCGAAATGTATAAAATGACAGCCAAAATTAACACCAAATACTTTGAAGGTAAAAAGGATTCATTGAATATGGTAATAGGCGATATTAAATGTGTTACTTGTCACCACGGCAGCCCGCATCCGGATGAGGCGGCATTAGCACCAGATATGAAAAATCACGGCCCACAAATGATGCATCACGACGGTCCGCCGCTTGTTAAACCTGATTCTACAGGCAAATAATCCGGTAAATATATTTTACTAATCATAAAGCGGGATAATTTTTAATTAAAAATTATCCCGCTTTATTGCTTTTAAGAAATTTTAATAAACAAAAGCAATTTCTGCGTGCTTGTAAGTTTAAAATTAACCTACGGTGTTTATTAACATTTTATTGCAGATGTTGATAAATGCCTGCCGGAAATTAGCGTAATTGCAGTAATATTTGTTTAATCTCAATTTTATAATATTTCAGCATATTAATTAGTAGATATGCAACCAAAGGCGCCGGAAAACCTGTATGAATAAGTCGAAATTATTTTTCTTATTAGTAGTATTTTTATCAGTAGATAAATTTGTATGTGCACAGCAAACTATCATGAATGATATTTCTGAGGACTACATTGCCAGGTTAGTAGCACATGCCGAAGCAAACTATCCACAGGTAAAATCAAACCAAAATAAAATAAATATAGCGCAGGGTAATATTGGTAAAGCTAAAGTATCCTACCTTGATGCTTTTACATTTTCATACATATACCAACCCCAGGGGATAAATACGCTCGGCAACGTATCAGGCACAACATCTAACTACAACTATTTTAACGGTATACAAGCAGGGATATTTTTTAACCTGGGTACCTTTTTAGAAAAGCCCTATGCTGTAAAACAAGCCAGGCAGGAGCTCGAAATTGCCAATAATGATCAAAACCAATACTACTTAACCATAACTAATGAGGTTAAAAAAAGATACTACACTTACCTGCAGGATATATCGATGCTTAAACTTACCGCGCAGGCCTGTATTGATAATGAAAACATTGCCAATGATGTAAAACACAAGTTTCAAAAAGGTGAAGAAACGTTTGATAATTATACTAAAGCACAAAGTGCTTTAACTACGAGTTATCAGGCTAAAATACAAGCTGAAACTGCTTTATTAATAGCCAAGGCCGACCTGGAAGAATTGCTGGGTGATAAATTAGAAAACATTAGATAGATGGAGTTAGGTGACTTTTTTAAGGTTCTTTCCAGGCATAAACTTACGCTGATAATAGTTCCAATTATCACTATTATCATCACCTACTTTCTTGTACGCAATCAGGCAAGTGTATATACATCGCAAACACAAATAGCAACAGGGCTGGTTGATAAAACACAAATAGCTATAGGCGATAATGCTACTACTGCTGAATCACAAATTGCACAGGATTTTGATAATCTGATTGAGATTTTACGTTCAAAAAGGATCACTGAACAGGTATCATACCAGTTAATGATTCACGATTTAACAAGCTCTACACCCTTCAGACCGCCAAGCAAATTATTCTTAGAACTTAACCAGTCTGCACGCGAGCATGCTTTGGTTGTTTATACCGATTATTATAACAGGAGAAAGGAACTGTCCTTATTCAATCCGGATCAGAACGGTTTACACCGTTTATTAATCTCGATGAAGTACGATGACGAATCGTTGCTTAAAAACCTGAATACCTACAGGGCGCAAAGCAGCGATTTTATTGATGTAGAGTATAGCGACGATGACCCGCAATTAACCGCTTTCGTAGTAAATACATTGGCTCATGAATTTACCTCATATTATAGTTTCATCGTAAAAGATAACCAGCACAAGGCTGTTACTTTTCTGGGTAAATTAGTTCAGACCAAACGCGATACGCTTGATTCAAAAATTGGCCAGCTTAAAAATTATAGAATACAGAACCGTATATTAAGTATTCCTGAACAATCAAGGGCGCTTTATTCGCAATTAGCGGATTACGAAACACACCTTGAAACGGCGCAAAGAGACGCCATATCAACACAGGCGGCAATCAACAGTATTGATAACCAGTTTAAGCCCGGTCAACGTAAATACCTGGAAAGCTTACTACAACCGGTAAACCAAAGCCTGGTGAGTACTACCGATCAACTTAAAATACTAAACGAAAAATATATTGAAAGCAATTTTGATAACCTTTATAAAGTACAGATAGATTCATTACAACGTATTATTTCGGAAAGGATAGGCCAGTCTTCAGATAAATATATTGTAAGCCCGCTATCAACCCAACAAAACCTTATTCAGGAGCGGTTAACCTTGCAGGTTCAATACGAGCTTGCGAAAAATAGTATTGGCTCTATTCAGCAGGCTTTAAAACGCCTCAATGCCGAACTTGATGCCGTTGTTCCGCACGAAGCTATAGTACAACAGGACGAAAGCGCTATTGACGTAGCGCAAAGAGAATATCTCGATATTTTAAACAAGTACAATCAAACCAGCTTGGATGCAAGCTATAGCGGCGACCAGCTAAAACAGCTTGATACCGCGATGCCCGGTATTATATCACCATCAAAAAAAATGCTGCTGGTAATATTAAGCGGTATAATCAGCTTTATAGCTTGTGTAATTATATTCTTCATATTGTATTTTATTGATGATACAATTAAAACCCCTGAAGAACTTGCTAATAGAACAGGAGCCCCTGTACTTGGCTACCTGAATTTATTGAGTACCACAACAATAGATTTAAGGCAGGTTTGGAGCGATCCTAACCCCAACCAGGAAACCTACCAATTCAGGAACCTGCTGCAATCCGTAAGGTTTGAAGTTGATACTGAATTGGGGCCAAACAAAGTGCTGCTAATAAACAGCCTCGCCAACGGCGAAGGAAAAACATTTTTAGCTACTAACCTGGCGTATGCGTATTCGCTGGTAAATAAAAAGGTTTTGCTTATTGATGGTAATTTCCATCATCCCGGTATTACCCATTCAGTTAAATCGAAATTATATATCGAGGATTATTTTAAAGGCACCTTACCTGATTTTAATGAGTATAATCTATCAAAAATAACTGTATTCAGCAATAAGGGCGGCGATGGTTCATTACTCGAAGTGAATAATGAGAAAACTATCCGTGAGAAATTTGAAAAATTAAAAAACGTTTTTGATATAATCATTATTGAGGCATCTTCATTAAACACCTTAAACAAATCAAAAGAGTGGAATAAGTTTACTGATAAGATACTAACCATATTCGAAGCCGGTAAAAGGCTCCGCGATCATGAAATGAAGCATATAAACTATCTTAAAAGTTTAAATGGCAAGTTCATGGGTTGGGTTTTAAATGTGGTAAACAAGCTTGATGCAGCGGATGAAGACCGTACCAATGCCGCTTAATACCGGCTAATAACACGTAATAATTACACATGGCAATTATCTGGGCGATATGGATACTGTTACAGGTTTTAATCGGATACAATCTATATCTGCCTATAATTCTTTTTACTTTCTATAAGCCATCAAAACAAATTCTCCCGCCACTAGCCACTGAGGATGATTATGCCATCATAGTTACCGCTTATGAGCAGGTAGATGCAATACCGAACGTAATTGCATCCATATTAAAACTTAATTACACAAACTTTATAGTATACATTGTTGCTGATAAATGCGATGTATCAGGCCTAAGTTTTGAGGATGACAGAGTAGTAATCCTCCGCCCACCCGAAACACTGGCAAGCAACACCCGCTCGCATTTCTACGCCATCCATAATTTTAAACGCCCACATACACGTTTAACTATTATAGATAGTGACAATCTAGTTGAACCTGAATATTTACACGAGTTAGACAGATATTTCAATGCAGGTTTCTCGGCCGTTCAGGGTATCCGCGAAGCGAAAAACCTCAATACCACTTATGCTTGCCTGGATGCCGCACGCGATATTTACTACCACTTTTACGATGGCAAAGTTCTATTCGGAATAGGTTCATCAGCAACACTTGCAGGTTCAGGAATGGCATTTACTACCCAACTCTATCGTGATTGCCTCGAAAGCAGAGATATAAGCGGCGCCGGTTTTGATAAAGTTTTACAATCCATCATAGTTGGCCAAAACCTTCGGATAGCCTTCACTGACAAAGCAATCGTTTACGACGAAAAAACTACCCATTCAGATCAATTGGTTAAACAACGCTCACGCTGGATAAATACCTGGTTTAAGTACTTTAAATTTGGTTTTACACTGGTTTTTAAGGGCATAACCAAATTTAGCCGTAACCAGTTTATATTTGGCTTTATATTATTAAGGCCGCCATTGTTTATATTCCTGATATTATCGGTGATTTGTATGCTGGCTAACGTGTTTATAAGCATTACCGCTATGTTTGTATGGTTGGTTGGGCTAATTGTGTTTGTACTCGGTTTTTATATCGCCTTAGCCAAATCTGATACCGACAAACGCGTCTGGCAATCATTAATAAATATTCCTAAATTTATTTTTTACCAGGTATTGTCGCTGTTAAAGGTCAGGAAGGCAAACAAACATTCAGTAGCAACCACGCATTATTACAATACTGATTCCGTTGAAAATGATAAAATAAAAAGCGATGAGAGTTGAGCCGGCCAAGGAAATAAGGGAAAGATTAGAGTTATCCCCCGAAGAAGAAAAGATCTTCACGCAGAAAAAGACCGACAATATTACCCGCATTATAGCTATTGTAATAGCCTTTATAAGCACGTTTGTGTTTTTCTTTAAAATATTATTTTTTTAATGGAAAATACCGCGCAAAACATAAGGCCTGTACCACGTAAATCATCCCAAAGGTTTTCGCAAACATTTAAACGGGTTTTCTTTGTTGAAAAACTATACAATACTACTGGTTTCATCCTGTTATCAGCCCTGGC